>JAGQQZ010000355.1 GCA_020425915.1 Planctomycetota bacterium
CGGTGGGAGCCCCACCATTCTGAAATCAATCCACAGCGCTCGCGAGCCATCCCGCACCCCAAACGTGGCACCACACCCACCCGAACGACATCATGTCCCCCCAAAGGAACCCCGATGACCGACACCCCGTACCGCGTCCACGAATCCGCCTACGTCGACCAACCTTGCGAGATCGGCGACGGCACCGCCATCTGGCACTTCTGTCACGTCATGTCAGGCGCACGGATCGGTCGCCGCTGCAACCTCGGCCAGAACGTGTTCGTCGCGTCGCAGGTCGATATCGGTGACAACGTCAAGATCCAGAACAACGTGTCGCTGTACGAAGGCACGGTCGTCGAGGACGACGTGTTCCTCGGGCCGTCGTGCGTGCTGACGAACATCAGCAACCCGCGTTCGCAGATCGTGCGGCGATCGCTGTACGAGACCACGCGGCTCCGGCGCGGAGCGACGATCGGTGCGAACGCGACGATCGTGTGCGGCACCACGATCGGCCGCTACGCATTCGTCGCAGCGGGTGCCGTCGTGGCCGGTGACGTGCCCGACTACGCGCTGATGATGGGGGTTCCGGCGAAGCAGGTCGGATGGATGTCGCGTCATGGCCATCGACTGCACGGGTCGGCGGGCGGCGCGATGGTCTGTCCGGAGAGCGGGTTCCGCTACGAGGAGTCCGACGGCGTGCTGCGCTGTCTCGATCTCGACGAGGACGCGCCGTTGCCCGAACAGCTCGCGGTGGGGCAGAAGGGTTACGACGAGTTTCGCGCGGGCGATCGGTGACGATCAGGCGGGTCTGACCACGCCGATCAGCTGTTCGCCGCGACGGAAGCGTTCCCAGTTGGTCGCGAAGCGCTCGGCGAAACGCATCGGCCAGCCCTCGACCTGATCCGCGCAGTGCGGCGTGATCAGGACGTCGCGTCGGGCCCAGAGCGGATCCTCGCTCGGCAGGGGTTCGTGCTCGAACACGTCGAGCCAGGCTCCGGCGAGATGACCGCGGTCGAGCGAATCGACGAGCGCCGTCGTGTCGACCACGTCGCCGCGCGCCGCGTTGAGCACGATCGCAGCGGACGGCAGCCGTGACAGTTCGTCGGCGCCGATCAGGTGATGGGTCGTGTCGTTCGACGGCACGTGCAACGAGACGACGTCGGCGCGCGGCAGGAGCTCGTTGAGCGCGGACGGTTCGTGCATCTCGTCGACGGCGTCGTGGGGTCGGCCGCTCGAACGCAGGCCGAGCACGCGTACGTCGAACGCGCGGAGACGCCGCGCGAGTTCACCACCGGTGTGCCCGACGCCGATCACGAGTGCCGTCCGCCCCGCGAGCGCGCGGAACGTCGACGGTTCCCAGGATCGCGCCTGCTGCGCGCGCAGGAACGCCGGGATTCCGGTCGTCAGGGCGAGCAGACCTGCCATCGCCCGCTCGGCCAGGAACGGTGCGAGGACGCCGGCCGATGTCGTCACCGTGACGCGGGCGGGGTCCCACGCGCCGAGGTGATCGCGTCCCGATCCGCCGACGTGGAACCACCGGACCGACTCGCACCGGATGGCCGGCACGTGGGCGGGGCCGGGCAGCTCGTTGTGCTTGATCGAGAGCACGACTTCGGGCGATTGGTCGGCGACCGCCGACACGACGCGCTCGGGAGTGTCGGCGGCGTGCCAATCGAGGTCGGTGCACCGCGCACGCAGGAACGGCAGCAGCGCGTCCGGCTCGGAGTGGATCAGCAGCGCTCGCGTGGAACTGTCGTTCATCAGAACTGGAAGTAGACGAACGGCACGACCTGGTTCTCGCCGACCAGCAGGACGAACAGCACCAGGGCCGTGATCGCGATCGTCTCGAGCCACCAACGCCGTGAGAACAGGTGCAGGATTCGATTCGTCCGCGACTTGCGTCGGACCAACAGGACGTCGACCGACATCGACAACAGGGCGTAGCCCGCGACCTCGACGACGTCCACCGACCAGGCGTCCCAGCCGTGGATCGTGAACATGCCGGTCAGGTACGTCCACGCCGCGTCGAACGACGCCGCGCGGAAGAAGATCCACGTCAGCCCGACGAGATGGAAGGTGACGACGATCGAGGCCACTCTGACGACGAGGTGGCTCGACGAACCCCGCCGACTGTGGAGCATCTTGTGCACCGCCAGGTAGAGCCCGTGGAGCCCGCCCCACACGACGAACGTCCAGGCCGCCCCGTGCCACAGTCCGCCGATCAACATCGTCAACATCAGGTTGACGTACGTGCGCGCACGACCCTTCCGATTGCCACCGAGCGGGATGTAGAGGTAGTCGCGGAGCCACGTCGACAGCGAGATGTGCCACCGACGCCAGAACTCGGTGATGTTGCGCGCGAGGTACGGCTCGTCGAAGTTCAGCATCAGCTTGAACCCGAGCAGTTGGGCCGTGCCGCGGGCGATCTTCGAGTAGCCCGAGAAGTCGCAGTAGATCTGGATCGCGAACGCGTAGACACCGAACAACAGTGGCAGCGCGCGGACGTTCTGCGGCTGCGAGAAGATCTGATCGACGGTCGGTGCGAGCGCGTCTGCGATCGCGACCTTCTGCAGGAACCCGATCGCGATCAGTTTCGTCGCCTCGAGCATGCTCGCGAGGTTCAGCGGTGGTCGGGCGTGCTCGACCTGCGGCAGGAAGCGTCGGCCGCGCTCGATCGGACCGGCGACGAGTTGCGGGAAGAACGAGACGTAGAGCAGGAAGTCCCGGTAGCTCCGCGTCGGCTGGAGGTCCCCTCGGTACACGTCGATCGTGTACGACATGCTCTGGAACGAGTAGAACGAGATCCCGACCGGCAAGATGATGTCGAGCGTCACGCGTGGCAGCTCGTAGCCGAGCGCGCCGGCGAGGTCGACGAAGCTGTCGACGAAGAAGCCGGCGTACTTGAAGTACGCGAGCAGCCCGAGGTTCGACACGACGCTCAGCGCGACCCAACGGCGTTGTGTCCGCCGGTCATCGGTGTCGCCGATCCCGCGACCGCAGAAGAAGTCGACGCTCGCCGAGAACACGATCAGGCCGAGCAGCTGCCAGTTCCACGACCCGTAGAACACCATGCTCGCCGCGACGAGCAGCCAGTTCTGTGCGACGTGTCCGAGCCGCCAGTAGACGGCGAACACGATCACGAAGAACCAGAGGAAGTCGAGACTGTGGAACAGCAACGGCGCGGTCCGCGGGCCAAAGGGGGGTCGGGCGGCGCGCGAGGATAGCGGACCGGTGCGATGGCTCGCAGCGTTCGGAGTCGCGAGAATTGCGAGTGTGCGTAATCGCCGTCGATCGGGTGCCGATGAGATTCGCGAATCGCACGACAGCACCGAAGTCTCGGTGCCGGGGTGCGCGAAATTCGTTGGAGACAGCGCGGTTCCGGCGGGCTACCCTGCCATCGACGCCCGCCGGGCCCGACGCACGGAGCGCTCGGTCCTGACCCTTGCGGCTGTCGGTGCTGAACTCGGAGGGATCGCTTTGGCGAGCATCAGCGAGGTTCCGCTGCTGGATCTGACGCGGGCGGACGAAGGACTATTCGACGAGATGCGGGCGGCGTTCGACCGCGTGCTGACGAGTGGTCGCTACATCATGGGGCCCGAGGTCGACGGGCTGGAGGCGGAGGTCGCCGAGTTCACCGGTGCGGCGCATGCGATCGGGGTGTCGTCGGGGACCGACGCCTTGCTCTGTTCGTTGATGGCGCTGGGCATCGGCCGTGGCGACGAGGTCATCTGCCCGACCTACACCTTCTTCGCGACGGCGGGGACCATCTGGCGCACCGGCGCCAAGCCGGTGTTCGTCGACGTCGATCCCGCGACCTACAACACCGACGCCGAGCGCATTGCGGCGGCGATCACCGAGCGGACCAGGGTCATCATGCCGGTCCACCTGTTCGGGCAGTGCTGCGACATGGGGCCGATCGTCGAGCTCGCGTCGCAGAAGGGGATCCGCGTCATCGAGGACGCCGCGCAGGCGATCGGAGCCAAGTGCGGCGATCGCGGTGCCGGCTCGATGGGGGACTTCGGTTGCTTCTCGTTCTTCCCGTCGAAGAACCTCGGCTGCCTCGGCGATGGCGGGATCATCACGACCAACGACGCGGACCTCGCCGAGGAGGCGCGCATCATGCGGATCCACGGCGGCAAGCCGAAGTACCACCACAAGGTCGTCGGTGGCAACTTCCGCTTGGACCCGCTACAGGCCGCGATGGTGCGGGTTCGCCTGCCGCGGCTCCCGGCCGAGACCGAGCGTCGCCGTGCGAACGCCGCGCGCTACGAGGAGCTGTTCCACGCCGCGGGCATCGTCAGCGGCGACCCGGTCGACGTCCCGTCCGACAAGATCGGTCTGCCGGTCAAGGTCCAACCGAGCCACATCTACAACCAGTTCGTGATCCGCGTCGGCGGTGGTCGCCGCGAGGCGCTGCGCGCGGCGCTGGGGCAGCACGGCATCGGCAACGAGGTGTACTACCCGATTCCGATGCACCTGCAGGAGTGCTTCGCCGAGCTCGGCCACTCGCGTGGGGACTTCCCGGTCGCCGAACGTGCCGCGGAGGAGACGCTCGCGTTGCCGATCTTCGCTTCCCTGACCGACGACGAACTCCAGTACG
>JAGQQZ010000356.1 GCA_020425915.1 Planctomycetota bacterium
ATGCTGCGGATCTTGGTCTTCATCCCCGGCGGGACGCGTTCGGCACTGAGCACGACCGTCTTCACCGATGACAGGTCCAGCCCTTCCGCGGCTCCGCGGCGCAGCAGGTGATAGATGTAGCCGGGCACGCCGAGGATCGCGTTCGCCTTCGTCCGCGCGATCGCGCGGAGGTCGCCGGCGCTTCCCATGACCCGGCCACCGCCGGTGCTCAGCACCATCATCCCGGTCTCGAAGCCCGCGAACACGACTTGCCAGAAGGCCAGGTGCGGCGCATAGGGGAACAAGTTGGCGACCCGGAACTGAGGATCGAGACCGATCGTGTCGATCAGCCGCCTTCCCGTCTCGTGGAGCTGATCGATGTCATGCAGCGAGTAGAAGAACGGAACCGGTTCCGCCGAGCGCCCCGTCGTGAACGTCATGAAGCACGGCGAGAACTCACGCCGCAGCGTCTCCTTGACGCTGCTCGTGCCCGAGCGCACGCGCTGGACGAGCAGCGGGAACTTGCGACGCAGCGACCAGGCCTTCTTCAGCGCCGCCGGAGTCGGTTGCAGGATGAAGCGCTTGAACTGTTCGGGCTCGGCTTCCGTCGGCAGCAGGTCCAGCTTGCTGGTCAGAGGGAAGCGGCGGAGGTCGTCGACGCTGTTGATCTGATCGGGTCGGATGCCCTCGCGATCCATCACTTCCCGGTAGTACGGATGGAACGGGTAGACGTACTCGCGCACGTACCGGGACAGGAGTTCGTCCTGCATCCGCCGCTGATCGGCGAACGCCATGCGTTGGATCCTGTGCCAGGTTGTCATTCGGAGATTCCCCCCAACTCCGTTCTACCTTCGATCCGACCGATGGTTTCAGGCAACTCGATCGGTTGTCCGATCTATCGGCAGTAGGGAGACCCCGGCTTGTGAGCGACAACGACTTTCCCCCGACGACGAACGGATCGACCAACGGCCATGGGTCGATGGCGAACGGGCGACCCAAGCGACCGCGTACGATCCTCGTACTCGGTGGCGGCGGGATGAAGGGGTTCGCGCACATCGGTGTCATGCGTGCGCTCGAGCGGTTGGGCATCGAGGTCGACGAGGTCGTTGGCACGAGCATGGGCGCCGTCATGGGCGGCCTGTTTGCGCAGGGCCGCGACAGCCAGTCGATCGAGGCCGTCGCCCAGGAGATCTCGGTCAAGGACTACCTGAAGCTCAACCTGCTGAAGTTCCTCGTCAAGGGCTACCGTCACGCTTCGGTCTACAAGGGCCGCCGGTTCCTGTCGTTCCTGGAGGAGCACTTCGGCGACCAGCGCTTCGAGGACCTCGACCGACCGTTCGTCTGCAACGCCCTGTCGCTGACGCGCGGGCACATGCGCTACTTCGGCTTGCCAGGGGATGCGGGCGTGCGCGTCGCCGAGGCGGTCTACGCGAGCAGTTGTCTGCCCGGGGTCTACGAGCCGCCTCGCATCGGGGAAGACCACTACATCGACGGAGGGATGGCCGAGACGCTGTCGCTGAAGATCGCGCACATGCGGAAGGCCGAACTCGTCATCGCAGTCGACCTGTCGATCCGCGATCAGGGAGAGGACACGCCGTTCAAGCCGTCGCTCCCGCACATCCTGTTCCAGACCTACAACATCATGGGTGCAGTGTTGAACGAGCACAATCTGCACCGATACGTCAACGAGCACACGGTGCTGATGAAGCCGCCGGTCAGCGAGTTCGGGTTGCTCGAACAGCCGGACCTGACCGAGTTGGTCCGCATCGGTGAGCGCGAGGCGCTCGAGGTGCTGTCGACGCATCCGTTGACTCGCTACCTGTCCGATCCTGCGGTGATGCGCGAGGTCGACCGAACGGTGCCGACGCCGCGTGACTACGTGCGGCTCGACGTCGATGCGAACGCGTGCATCCACTGCGGGATCTGTGCGTCGATCTGTGCGACGCAGGGCTATGCCGACGTGGCGCGTGGCAACGTGGTGCGCAAGGTGCACAACTACGAGTGCACGCGAGACGCGGCTTGCGAGCGGAACTGTCCGACCGGCGCGATCCGCCTGTTCAATCTCTAGGAGCCGACCGGAACGGTGCCGGCGCCTAACGCGGCACGCTCGCGGCGAGTTCGTCAGCGACGACCCGATTGCCGGCAGCGGAGTAGTGTCCCTGCAGCGCCCAAATCGAGTCGTCGGCTGCCGCGTTCGTGCGCTCGAGCGCCATGGTGACGTCGATACACGGCACTTCGTGCTCGCGCAGGCGGGTGACGAAGTCCTGCCAGGCCGGAGCGGCCGACGCGCGACGACCCGTGAGCGACTCTCGATCCGGCAGGATCACGAGTCGGAACTCGGCGTCGACGACGCTGGCTTCCCACGCGAAGCGCGCAACGATCGCGTCTGCGAGTTGGCGGACCTCGTCGCCTCGGTCGGCGAATCGCGAGGCCCATTCCCGGCCGCCTCGTTCGAGCATGGTCAGGCACAGGCGCGACGTCGCGAACCAGTGGGACGGGGAGGTTCCGTCGGGAGCGTAGGCTGCCGGCCACCGCGACATGAACGAATCGGTCCGAACGACCGTGGCGAAGCGCTCGGGCGAGCGGACGATCGCAACGAGTTCCGGGATCGATGGGGCCGGGTTTCGGACGAGCACGAGTTCGTCGCCCTGCATCCGGAATCGTGGCTTGAACGCGACCGTATTGGTGTAGTGCCGCAACGCGGGGCGGTAGACCGACACGAGCCGGAGTGCCGTCGCGGGGAGCAGTCCGAGCCAGATCTCGTCGACGTCGATCGTGGCGACGACGCGTCGCATGCGGAGCAGTGCTTGGTCCGCTCCGAAGCCTGGCACGCCGAAGTTGAGAACCTGGAGGTCTTCGCGCCGACTTTCGAGGAGCGCGGGCCAGGACTCCGAGCCGGCGACTTCGGAGCCGTACGTGAACGAACAACCGAAGACCGCGATGCGTCGCACGCCATCGCCGAGCGTGGTCGGGCGCTCGCTCGAACTGAGTCGGCCGCCGAAGCGGTCGACCGAGGGCGTGCCGATCGGCGGGGTACACCAGCCGAGTTCGGCGTCGAACACGACGTCGCCGAGTGCGTCGACGTTGCCCTCGGTCGCCAGGCGGTCGAGGGTCGCGCGTTGGGCGTCCGTGAACAGCGGGGGATCGAAGGGTGCGATGCGGTGGCCGAAGGCGGTGCCCGTGCGGAGCACGGTCCACTGGATTCCCTGGTCGGCGATCGTGAGAGCCGCGAGAGCGAGCAGGAGTTGGGTCGTGATTCGGCGAAGACGCGAGGGCATGGAGTGGGGAGAGAGCTTATGGATTGCTCGTCCCGGGGCGATGCTCGGATGGGAGAGCTCGCGAACCTCGGGCCTCGGGTGGCGAAATCCGGAGGTCGTGCGCCTGCGACGGAGCTCGTTCGCTAACGCAGCACGACGCGCCAGTGGGTCAACTTCGCGTCGTCGCGCTCGGCCTCGAGCGAAGGCCAGACGTGCATGCCTCGGTCGTTCCAGTACCAGACGACCCTGTCGAGCGACCCGCTCGTGGGGGCGCCGAGAAGCGTGATCGCGTCCGACAGGGTGATTCCATCGTGCAGCGTGCCGTCCTCGATCCATCTTTCGAACGCGTGGCGCATCCCGAGTCCGGCGCGTGCCTGCTCGAGGAGCGTCGGGACGGGGAGCCGTCGATTCGGGATCGCCCGCCGTCGAAGCATCTCCATCTCGTCCGGCGTCAGGGCTCGGTCGAACACGAACAGGTCGTCGATCGCGCCGCGGATGCCCCACTCGAAGTTCCCGGACCAGGCGGATCTCGCACCGACCACGAACGGTTCCTCGTTCGTGTCGCACTGGTTGGTGGACAGCGGGGCGCGCGCGCGGATTCCGTCGATCCAGATCTCGAGGTCGCGGTCGCGCGAGCATGCGACGACGTGCTGCCAGGTCCCGGGACGAATCGGCACCGAGCCGTCGACCTGGGCCCACTGCTTCCCGTCCGCGTAGCGCCGCAGGAAGCTGATCCGATCGTCCTGCGTGACGAGGGCCCACGATTCCTCGCCGGGTTTGCCCTTCGCGCAGATCCCGCCTTCGCCGTGACCGTTCCAGGTGTCGAGCTTCACCCAGAGGGAGATCGTCAAGTCCCCCGGGATGTCGAGCTCCTGCACGGGCGCGCAGCGCAGGTGAGAACCCGAGTGATCGAACGCGATCGCATCGCCGACGACGCCCGCCGTCGGCTTGACGATTCCGGCCACCTGGCCACTGTTGGCGGCCGGACTCATGTCAGGGGCCTCGTCGCCGACGACGTCGAGCGGCCAGTGCAGGATGAGGTGTTTGGCGAGGTCCGGCGCGATCCGCCTGGTCCCTCGGTCGTCGAGCACCCGGATCGCGTGGACGCGGGACAGCAAGATGCGCTCGCCGCCGCGCACGGTCGTGCAGCTCAGGAATCCAGCGGTCGGTCGGCCCCGGCGAGTCGTCCCGTCGCGGCGCTCGACCACGATGTCGGTCCAACCACCCGGAGGCTCGTCGGGGAGGATCCTGTCGATCTCGCCGAACGGGATCTCGACGCGCTCGCCGTCGATCGTGACCGAGAACGACTCCTCGTTGGCGAGGACGAACTCGACATGGTTCGTGCGCGCGAACTCGAGCGCGAGCTGCGCTTGGCTGGCCAACGCGGACGACAGGACCAGGATGGCGGTGGGGCAGCGGAGGATCATGGAGCCAGGACGAATTGCATTGACCGAGTCCTCCCGTCGGTCGGTTCGGGAATCGATCCGTCGGGAGGCGGGGCGCTCACCGGGCGCCGTCGCGGCGACGGAGGGCGCCTCCTGTCGTTGCGAGCCCGAGTGAGGCCCGCTCGATGTCGACCGCTTCGGTCGTAGCACGAGACCGCCGATCCGGATACACCATCCGGTTCCCATGCCGCCTTCCCTCTCCGGAACCATCATCGTCGTCGGCGCGTCGTCCGGCATCGGCCGCGCGCTCGCGATGCAGCTCGCGCACGAGGCGCGCCCGGTCGCGATCGTCGCGCGGCGTGCCGAGACACTCGACGAGGTCGCCAGGGAGATCAACGACAAGGTCGGGGCGCGGCGCGCGTTCCCGTTCGAGCACGACGTCAGCGACATCGAGTCCGTCGATCGGCTGTTCACGCGCATCGAGGCCGAACTCGGCCAGGTCGACGAATTGCACTACACGGCCGGGATCATGCCCGAGGTCGAGATCGACGAGTTCCCGACCGACAAGGACGCGGCGATGCAGACGACCAACGCGATCGGGTGCATGGCCTGGGTCAACGCCGCGGCGCGCAGATTCCTGCCGCGCAAGCAGGGGCACATCGTCGGTGTGACGAGCGTCGCCGGGGATCGTGGCCGATTGGATCGGCCGGGGTACAACGCGTCGAAGGCCTGTCAGGACACGTTCCTCGAGAGCATCCGAAATCGGCTCTGGCGTCACGGCATCAAGGTCACGACGGCTCGACCTGGGCCGGTTCATACGCCGATGACAGAGGGGTTGGACGTACCGATGGCCATCTCCGCCGAAAGCGCTGCCAAGTCGATCGTCAAGGCCCGTGACCGCGGCCGTGCGATCGTCTACGTGCCATTCAAGTGGCGGATCATCATGTTCGTGATCCGCTCGATCCCGTCGTTCCTGTTCCGCCGGATGAGCGTCTGACCACGATGCAGTGGCAGCGCGGCACGGTGCGAGGTTGGGGCGGCGCCGTCGGCGGCGAGAGTGACGTCGTGCGCCCGACCGAGATCTCGGCCGTGCAGGAAGCGCTCGCCTCCGATCACGGTCCGAACGGCATCGCCCTTCGCGGTAGCGGCTGCTCGTACGGTGACGCGTCGATCAATCCCGGTGGGCGCGTTCTCGACACGTCGCGGATGAATCGGATCCTCGACTTCGACCCCGAGCGAGGTGTCGCGGTCGTCGAGCCGGGCGTCACGATCCGCGACCTCTGGCGTCGTTCGATCGGCGACGGCTACTGGCCGGCGGTCGTTCCCGGGACCCAACAGGTCTCGGTCGGTGGTGCGGCGGCGATGAACATCCACGGCAAGAACAACTTCGCCGTCGGAACGTTCGGCGACCACGTCCGGCGGTTCACGCTCGCGACGCCGACCGGCGAGCTGCTCGAGTGCAGCCGGAGCGAGAACAGCGACGTGTTCCATGCTGCGATCAGCGGGTTCGGCATGCTCGGCTGCATGACCGAGATCGAACTCGAGCTCAAGCGCGTGCACTCCGGTCGGATGCGCGTCTGGGGGATCCCGACGCGAGACCTCGACGACAACCTCTCGATGATCGAGGACCTGCGAGAGTCCTCCGACTACCTCGTCGGGTGGATCGACATGCACGCCACCGGTGACGCGCTCGGACGTGGGCAGATGCACCGCGGCGTCCAGTTCCGCGAGGGCGAGGATCCCGACGGCGCGACGTTGCTCGCGGCGGACCGGCAGGACGTGCCCACGACGCTGTTCGGTGTCGTGCCCAAGGGATGGATCTGGCCGGGCATGCTGTTCGCGCGCCAGCTCGGCATGGTCGGCTTCGTCAACGCGGCCAAGTGGCGTGCGGGGTTCGGTGAGGGTCATCGCTCCCCGTATCCGCAGACCCACGGGGCGTTCCACTTCCTGCTCGACTACGTGCCGAACTGGCAGAAGGCGTTCTCGCCGCTGATCCAATTCCAGCCGTTCATTCCTTTCGACGCGGCCCCGCGTGTTCTGCGGACGCTGATCGAGATGTGCCACAAGGCACGACTTCTGCCGTACCTCGGCGTGCTGAAGCGGCACCGGCTCGACAAGTTCCTGATGACCCATGCGGTCGACGGGTTCTCGATGGCGATGGACTTCCATGTCGGCGGCCAAGCGCGACGCCACGCGGTCTGGGACCTCACCCAGCGCATGGCGGAGGTCGTGTTGGACGCGGGCGGACGGTTCTACTACGCCAAGGACGCGACGCTCCTCGAGTCGTCGTTCGAGCGGATCCACGGCCGCGGCGCCGTGGAGCAGTTCCGCGCGCTGAAGGCGCGACTCGACCCCGACGGTGTGCTGCAGACCGAATTGTCGCGCCGCCTCTTGGGCCGCGGTTGATCCTCGCGCGCGGTTCTCGATGATGCCCCAAACCTCGCGACGGTCTTGCTTCCGCCGCGTGTGACCCGAATCTGGAGACGATTTGTCCTTTTCCTCCCTCGGACTGCCCGAGCCCATCCTCGCGGGAATTCGCGAGGCCGGCTACGAGAGTCCCACCGACATCCAGCGCCAGGCGATCCCGATCGTGCTGGCCGGCAAGAACCTGATCGCGCTCGGCGAGACCGGAAGTGGCAAGACCGCCGCGTTCGGCCTTCCGATGCTTGCGCGGCTGCTCGACGACGAGCCGGGGCTGCGCGCGATCATCCTCGTGCCGACTCGCGAGTTGTGCGTGCAGGTCGCCGAGAACCTCCGCACCTACGCGAGTCACTCCGACATCAAGGTGTGCACGGCGTTCGGTGGCATTCCGATCACGATCCAAGAGGCCGCGTTCCGTCGCGGGCTCGACGTTCTCGTCGCCTGCCCGGGTCGACTGATCGACCACATCTCGTGCGGCAACCTCGAACTCGCCCGGGTTCGCAACCTCGTGCTCGACGAGGCCGACCGGATGCTGGACATGGGGTTCATCCCACAGATCCAGCGCATCCTGTCCTTCCTTCCGAACGAGCGGCAGAACTGCCTGTTCTCCGCGACGATGCCGCCCGAGATCGAACGGCTGGTCAAGGACTACGTCGGCGAGGCCGAACGCGTGCAGATCGGCAAGCGCTCGCAGGCGGCGAAGACGATCACGCACGAGTTCGAGGAACTGCGCGCGGACGAGAAGGAGCGCCGGCTCGAGAAGCTCCTGCGACGTCGCGACGATCGCGTGTTGATCTTCGTCAAGCGCAAGACCGGTGCGGAGACGCTCGGCCGCCAGCTCAAGCGCGCGGGTTTGCCGGCCGACTCGATCCACGGCGACAAGGGCGCCGAACAGCGTCACGTCGTGCTGCGTGCGTTCGAGCGTGGCAAGATCAAGCACCTCGTGGCGACCGACGTCGCGGCGCGCGGAATCGATGTCAGCGAGATCGGACTCGTCGTCAACTACGACATGCCGATGGCGCTGGAGGACTACATCCACCGCGTCGGTCGCACCGGCCGAGCCGGCGACACCGGCCGGGCGCTGAGCTTCATCACGCGACTCGACAAGCGGCTCATGAAGCAGATCATCGATCACCTTCGGTCGACGGCCGACGTGCCGCCCAGGATCGTGGTCAACGGCGAGGACCTGACACCGCGGGGTGGCCGTGGTCGCCGCGAGGAGGGTCGGGAGCGCGACCGGGCCGAATCGCGGGACGAAGGCCGCGAGGATCGCGGCCGGCGGCGTCGCCGCGGCGGACGGGGCGACGACATCCGCGATGACGATCGGGGGCGCGATCGGCGTGACGAGCGCCGTCCCGAACGGCCGGTCGAACGGGATCGGAGCGAGGACGAATCCCGTCCGCGTGACCGCAACGTGGCCGCCTCCCGACAGGTTCGCCTGACCAAGCGGAAGTCGGGTGACCGGGACGAGGCCAGCGACGTGATCTGGGGGGCGGAATCCGAGCCCGAGGCGGAGTCCTCCAAGGGATCCCGCCGGCGCCGTCGAGGCCGCTGACCGACAGGCTCAAGTTCTCCGGCCGGTGGGTGCGATGAGGGGGGTGGGACGCCCGAATCCGCCGATGTGATCGGAGCTTCGCGGCTGGATCCCCGGATCGGCCTGTCGTAGCGTCCCCCGACCCGTTCCACGACCCGGAGTCCCCTCCCACATGTGGGAATCGATTCAGAGCTTCTTCTCGACCACCGACGCCGTCCAGACCGTGGACGTCGCCAAGATGCTCGTCGCGACCCTGACGAGTTTCGCGCTCTCGATGATCGTGGGCTACGTGTATCGCGTGACCCACCAGGGGCCGTCGTATTCGCAGACGACGGTCCACACGATGGTCATCATGTCGATCGTCGTGTCCCTGATCATGATGATCATCGGGACCAACATCGCCCGCGCCTTCAGCCTGGTCGGGGCTCTGTCGATCATCCGCTTCCGCAACGCGGTGAAGGAGAGTCGCGATGTCGCATTCTACTTCCTCGCGATGGGCGTCGGGATGGCCTGCGGAACGGGATTCGGCGCGATCGCGATCGTGTTCACTCTGACGATCAGTGCGATCATCTATGCGATGGCCCGGTTCGACGTCGGCGCGAAACCGATGGACGAAGTGTTGCTGCGGATGATGGTGCCCGAGTCGCTCGAGTATCGGTCGGCTTTCGATGCGGTGTTCTACAAGCACTTCTCGAACTCCGATCTGCTCTCGGTCGACAGCGACGGATCGGGTCAGTTCGAGCTGATCTACTCGGTCACGCTACGACGTGACGCCAACGAACAGCAGTTGCTCGCCGACCTGCGAGCCGTCGACGGCGCCGTTCGTGCCCAACTCGTCCACGGCCACGCGGCCGTCGGACTGTAGCAAGCGGCTCGCGGATGAGCCGATTTCGCCTGTTGCTCTGGCGACTGCAGCGGCCGTTGGCCGTCGCGTACGTCGCGTTGTTGTGCGGGGCGGCGGCTGCGATCTGGTTCTATCACACGCGCGTGCCTGCTTCGCTCGACACGGGCATGACCGTTGCGGTTCGATCGTGGTTCCACGAGGCGACGTTCCGTGACGTGGAGCGCGCGAAGTCGGAACTCGCACTCGCAGCGACGACCGTGGATGTGGCCGAGCGCGATCAACTCAGGGAGTTCGCGCGGCAGCGGCTCGAGGCCTACCTCGCCATGCAGCGCACGGTGCAGCCGGACCGCCTGCACACGCAGGCGGTCGTCGAAGCGACCGAGACCCTGGCCGATCTCCATCGATCGGAAGGTCGCACGAGTCGCGCGGCGCGACTGCTGACCGACCTGGCGAAGCGGATCCCGCTGAACTACCACCTGCGTTGGGCGGCTGGCCGCGCGCTCCGTGACGCCGGCGACCTGGTCGGCGCGACCGCGGCGTTCCGCGAGGCGTTCAAGCTCGCGATCAACCACGCGGAGTTGGCCGAGGACTACCTCGAGATGCTCTCCGAGCAGAACGCGTTCGAGGACATCCTCTGGGTCGCGCGGATGTTCGCGAGTGGCTCGCGCGCCGGACGGCCGAGCGTGGAGCTCAAGGTCGGGGTTGCGCGAAGTGCGATGCAACGAGCCGTGCTGGATTGGAGCGGGATTCCGGTCGAGCACGGCAGCTACACGCGCGCCGTGACACGGTTCGGGCTCCGGCGCGGTACCGAGTGCGTGGTCGACGTGCCACGCGACATGTTCGACGACTGGAGCGATCCGGGGCGGCTGTTCGTGCAGGCTCGCTTCGAGAACGTCTACGACGGCGTCCGAGTCCGTGCGATGCGCTACACGACGCGAGATGGACGCGCCCACGAACTCGTCCTGGACGCCGAGAATTCGTCGGTCTTCCACCGACCGCACTCGGGGGTCGAGGCCTACGTCGAGATCCGTCCCGGGATCGAGGCGGCCGAGGTTTCGACGATCGAGCTCGTGTATTCGTGTGACGAGCAGGAGCTGTCGGATCGAGCGCTGGCGATCATCGAGCGCGCCCGACGCAACATGGGGCAGGATCGATGAGGTTCGCACGTCACGCGCTTCGGGATGTGTTCGTGCTGACGCTGCCCGTCGCTGCGCTGCTGGTCTATCTCGTGGTGGCGGCGGGCATGAGCTTCTATCGATCGGAGATCGTGTGTCATCACGGGTATCCGGTCCGAGCGCTGCGCGTCGGCGGGTTCTCCGCCGCGCTCGATCACGCCCTGGAGCCACTGTTCGGATCGCGCGTCGAACGATATCGGCCGTCGCGAGATCGCCTGGCGGCGCGCGGGAACGGGCCGCGGGTCTACGACCTGCTCGTCGATGGAACCGAACTGGATCGGTTGCGAAGCGATCTGCCTGCGTCGGCGAAGGAATGGGTCGACGGCACGCTCGTGGAGGATGGTCGACCGCAGTCCGTTGACGTGCGCCACCGCGGCCAGCGGATGGTGAACTACTTCTGGGCCCACAAGGCGTGGAAGCTGCGGACGGATCCACACGAGTTGGTCGACGGTTACCGGGACATCAACCTGTCTCCGCTCTCGAGTCGGATCGACGGCCACCTGACCTTCACCGCGGCCCGTGCGGTGGGCGTCCCCGCGCCGCGGACGCGCATCGCGCAGCTGTACCTCAACGGTCGTGACGAGGGACTCTACGTCCAAGAGGAGCAGATCGACGAGTCGATGGTGCGCCACAACGGGCGAATGCCCGGCGACATCTTCTACGGCGAGCTGTTCATCCCCGACGAGCCGACGATGTCGTCCGACGACCTGTTCTGGAACGCGCACCTCTGGCGCAAGAAGGCCGTCCACAACTACTTCGGCGAGGAGCACCGACCGTACCTCGTCGAA
The DNA here is from genome assembly GCA_020425915.1 of Planctomycetota bacterium. GTDB lineage: Bacteria > Planctomycetota > UBA1135 > UBA1135 > UBA2386 > JAGQQZ01. The sequence goes on from JAGQQZ010000356.1 coordinate 11,384, forward strand.
CTCATCGACCAGGTGACTTCGGAGTCGCCGGATTCGTACGACCGCCTGTTCGAGATCCTCGATCGCGACTCGTTCGTCGACTACTTCGCCGTGCTGACGCTGCAAGGCGATCAACACGTCGACCACTCGCACAACCACAAGCTCTACTTCAGCCCGGTCGGCGGCCGGTTCGAAGCGCTGCTCTGGAACCCGCTGATCAACATGCCGCGCGGTCACGGCGTCGAGAGCACCGCGAATCGGTTGTTCCGCAAGGTCGTACGTGAACCGCGCTTCCTCGATGCCGTCCAACGGCGAGTCGTCGAGATGGTCGCGGGTGGGGCGTTCGAAGCGCAGCTGCAGGAACTCGATCGGCTCCGTCGTGACTATCGCGAGTACGCGCTCGACGTGTCCGCGTTCGACGCGCTCCTCGACGGGGCGGAGGACAGAGTCCGTGCCCGCGCCGCGACCGTGGCGCGATTCCAGCACGACGAGGCGGTTCGCTACACGGCTCGGCGCGATGGCCGCACCACGGTGCTCGACGTGTACTCGCGCGGTGCGGCGTCGCCGCGACTCGAGGCGATCCTGTTCGAGGGTTCGGCCGTCTCCGTACAGGTGTACGAGGATCGCAACGGCAACGGGATCGTCGATACCGAGGACCGGCCGGTGCGCTTCGCGTCGGATCGAGCGCCCGAATTCGAAGACGCGCCCGAGCTGTTCGTCGGGCGCGATCTTCGCGCTTCCTACCATCGGAGCGCCGACGAAGGTGCGGAATCGTTCGCGGCACACCGTGAGTTCTCACGGATCGCTTGGTTGTCGAGTCGGTTCCTCGTCGTCGGCGACGTCGAGGTCCGCGGTCTGCGCGTGCGCTCGGGCCTGGCCGACCGACAGGTCCCCGTCTCCGAGGGCATGCCGGACGGCTACGTGTCGACGTCCTCGATCCACCCGTGGACCTTGCCCCGACCGTCCGCGCCACGATCCTACCGATTCGCTGGCACGCATCGTGTGGATCGCGACCTGTTCGTGCGACCCCAGGACGAACTCGTGATCGAGCCCGGGACCACGATCGAACTCGGCCCGGGTGTGTCGCTCGTGTCGGAGGTCCGCGTGAACTGGACGAACGTCTCGTTCGTGCGTGCGGATCCGCGAGAGCCCTGGGGGGTCGTCGCGCTCCAGGGCCCGTCGGCTGGCGGAAGTCGGATCGAGGGGTGTCGTTTCGAGGGCGGCAGCCACGACGTTCCGCACTTCATCTACTACAGCGGGATGTTTTCGGTGCACGAGGCGGACGGAGTCGAGCTCCGCGACTGTTCGTTCGGGCCGAACCTGCTCGGCGACGACACCGTCCGATTCGCGCGCTGTCACGGCATCGTGGTCGACTCGGTCACGATCGTGGAGGCCAATGGCGACGCGATCGACTGCGACCAGTGCACGGGTCTCATCTCCGGCGCTCGGATCCTCTCGCCGCGCAACGACGGCATCGATCTGATGACGGCCGCCGTCGACATCCTGGGTGTCCGCGTCGAGAACGCCGGGGACAAGGGGATCTCGTTCGGTGAGGGTGCGAATCCGCGCGTCACCGACACGGTGCTCGACGGCTGCGTTCTGGGAGTCGGCCTCAAGGACTCGTCGGATCCGATCCTTCACAACGTCACGATCCGGGACTGTCGGGTCGCCGTCGCTGGCTACGACAAGAACTGGCGCTATCCGGGTGGGGGGCACGGTCGCTTCGTCGATTGCAAGTTCGTCGAGAACGACGTCGAGGTGCGCCTCGACCGCAACTCGAGCATCGTCCTCGTCGCCAGTCAGTGGACGGGGATCACCGACCTCCCAGGTGGGGTTCGGGTGGCGGACGCCGTCGAGGAGTTGACGGTCGAGCAGGCGCGGGAACGCGGTTCGCGTGACGCCCGATTCGCCGAGCTGTTCGAACGGGGGGGCGGGAAGTGAGCAGCTACGTCCGCACGTTCAACCGGTTCGAGCTGAAGTTCCTGCTGCACCACACGCAGGCACGGGAGTTCGTCGATCGGATCAGTGCGCACGTCGACTTCGACGAGCACGCAGGCGACAACGGCTTCTACAAGGTCGTGTCGCGCTACTACGACTCGCGTGGATTGATGTGCTACTGGGAGAAGGTCGACGGCGAGAAGTACCGCCGCAAGGTCCGCATCCGCACCTACGGCACGCATCCCGACGACGCGTTCGTCGAGATCAAGCAGCGCTACAACCTCACGGTTCAGAAGCGCCGCGTTCGCGTGCCGCTGCCGGTCGCCGAGGACGAGTTCGCGAAGATGGATGCCGGCGACTACACGAGCGACGTCGACACTGTGTTCGACGAGGTGTTCAACTTGCGGCGGCGGTACCGACTCGAGCCGAAGTTGATCGTCAGCTACAACCGCGCCGCGTTCTTCGATCGCTACAAGCACGATCTGCGCATCACGCTCGATCGCAACATCCGCTGTCGGAACCTCGATCTCGACCTCGCCACGAAACGATCCGTGGGCCCGTGGGCCGTCCCGCCGACGCACCTCGTGCTCGAAGTGAAGTTCAACGAGCAGGCGCCGCGCTGGATCTGCACGGTGCTGAACGCGCTCGACCTGCAGGTGGTTCGACTGTCGAAATACTGCGAGGGGATCGAGCGGATGAACATGCAGATGCGCACGCGTGAGTGAGCGATCGCGCATTCCGTCGCGTATCGAGAGCCCGGAACGGAGCTCGAGTTCGCGCGGAACCGGCGTTGGTATCGGCACTTCCAGCTGTTGAGATCGGGTCTCGCGCCGCGTCTGCCAGGGCCGTATGCGTCGACGCCATCGGGAGATACCATTCTGCGTCGCCCACCGGGGCCCCACCATGTTCACGATCTCCCTCGCTCTCCTCGCTCTCGCCGCACCTCAGGGTGCGGGCTCGTCCACGGCTCCGGTCGTGATCAACGAGATCATGTACGACAACTGGCAGAACCCGGACTTCCGCGAGTTCGTCGAGCTCTACAACCGCAGCGGTGCCGACGTGGACATCAGCGGTTGGATCCTCGACGCCGAGGACTGGCAGGGAGCGCTGGCCAACAACCAGGACTTCGTCGTTCCGGCGAACACGATCCTCGCGGCCGGCGACTACTACGTGTTCGGCGCCGAGGGCGGGACGGTGCCGAACACCGACCAGGTGTGCGTCCTCGACCCGGGTAGCAACACCGGCTTGTGGGAGAACGGTGACGAGGGCCTGATGATCCGTGATGCCCAGGGCACGATCATCGACGCGGTGTATTGGGAGGCGCACGAGACGGCCTCCGGGGGGTGGATCCCGCACCCGTACCTGATCGAAGGACAGGGGATCTGGGGCTCCCCGAACAGCTTGAATTTGCATCCGACGTCGTGGTCTCGGCTGTCGGACGGCTACGACACGAACAACAACGGACGTGACTTCCGCACGATGCCGCAGACGCCGGGCGAGTCGAACGACTGGCCTTCGCTGTTCCCGTACGCGGTCGGCACGAGCGGCACCGTCGGCAGTTCCGTCGTGAACTGGGGCTCGAGTTTCGACCTTGCTGTGATCGCGGATCCTGCCGTGGCGAGCGCGAACAACCCGGTCGCGATCCCGCTGTCGCCAGCCGGTAACCACAAAGTGTTCTGTCTGCCGCCGCGCGCCTCGGATGGCCGCAACTCGGCCGGCCTCGGTGGCGGCACGCAGCACGCGATGCTCCTGACCGCGCCCGACGTGAACGTCCGGGTCGAAGCCTACATCTACTTCGACGCCACTCCGGAGGCCGTCGATCCGAACACCGGCATCTCCGAAGGCTACGCGTGGTCGCTCGGCGTGCAGGGGCACTCGGACGGCGAGTACGGATTCCCGGACGTCCACCCGACGCTCGGCACGACCGACAACGGGGACTGCGGGATCACGCTCACGTACGTCAAGGACAGCGTCGGTGCGACGCTCTACTTGATCGATCACAACGACGGTGGGGTCGATCACACCATCCTCGGACAGATGGCGATCACGGCTGGCGTCAACGACGGCTGGCAACGGGTCCGCCTGCAGGCTTCGCAGAACTGGGCCGAGGCGCACTTCGGCGGCACCTACGGGTCCGACGATGGCGTCAAGCTCGCCGGACCGATCGTCGGTCACACCGGCGGCGTCTGGGTGAGCCAGATGGTGCTTCGCTACAAGGGCGGTGCGTTGCCGGTTCCCTCGATCACGCAGCGGCCGTTCACTGCCGATGCGTTCGTCGCCGAACAGTGGGACGACGGCGTCGAGTTCCTCGGCATCGGCATCGCCAACACGGTCGGCACGCCGGGCATCTCGACTCGTAGCTTCCCCTACCTCGCGAACCCGGTGTTCGAGATCCACGTCGACGGTCTGGTGCCCAACAGCACGTTCCACTGGTTGTTCGACTTCCCGCCCACCGGCGGCGGTCCGATCCCGCTGGACGTGTTCGGGGCCCCGACCGGAGCGCAGCTCTGGGCCGTCCCCGACGCGAGCGTGCCGGTCCCGAGCGACGGCGCGGGTACCGGGATGCTGGCGTTCGCGGTCGACCCGTCGCCGCTCTGGTTGGGCGCGGAGATGATCGTCCAGGCCTTCCAGATCGACTTCGGCCTGCCCGTGCCGCTGCCGCTGTCGAACTCGCCCGGTCTGCGCGTTCAGTTCGTCGCGTTCTGAACGGATCCGCGAGGGCGGTGCCACCGCTGCTTGCGACCCGCTGACCGTCTCGAATCCGTACGCACGGGCGTCGGACTGTCCCATTCTGAGGCAGTCCGCGCACGATCGGCCATACGAACCGTCGATATCCCCGACTCCGCAGCGCTCGCTGCGCGGAGGGGAGAATGGGAGTTCATTGGTTCGGTCGTGTCCTGCTCGTTTCTGGTCTCGTCTGGCTGGCGGGTTGTACGGCGGGGGGCGGGGGCACCGGCGGCGGCAGCACGGGCCTGGATGGTCATGGCACGATCACCGGGACGATCCGGGGGCCGGTGGTCGCCGGTCTGGCCGTCGCGCTCGTCGGTGCGGTCGAGGCGACGACCGTGACCGACGGCAACGGCAACTACAAGTTCGGTGGTGTTCCGGTGGGTCAGTACCACGTGATCCCCGTGCCGACGCGGGATGCTCATTTCACGCCGCCTCGGATCCTCGTTTCCAGTCACGACGACGTGCGGAACGGCAACGACTTCGTTTCTCGTGAGCCGCCGAACATCGATGGGTTCGCTCCGACCAGCATCGGCTCCGAGTTGTGGGCCTGGGGTTGGGCGGGCGCCGACGGGAGCAACCTCGCGCGAGTCTCGGGTGGGGGCGGAGACCTGATCTCCTTCATGGCCGACCTGTCCGGTCATGGGCGGCACTTCTTCAACAACACCAGCCGCAAGGCTGGCTACGAGTCGAGCCTCAACTTGGGAGCAGAAACGCTGGGCGGCGCGTACGCGACGAACCTCCCGCTGATCGGGATCCACCGTTATGCGAACGGCTCGGATCATTTCGGCTCGATCTACTACCAGTCGACCGAACTCGCGGCGACCGCAGGCTTCTACCTCGCGGTGGTGATGACCAACACGCGGGAGGCCGGGACGCGAGAACTGTTCGGAACGGACGGACAGCACAATCTCCGGCTCGACCAGTCGAGTGGTGATCTCTACATGACGCTCGGCGGCTTCGAGACCAAGCTGACCGATGGGACGATTCCGCATGGGGCGTTGATCCTGGAGATCTGGAGAGAGGACTCCGGGAGGATGACGGTCATGGAGAACGGGCTCGAGGCGAGCGATGGTTCTGCTTTCGTGAACGGGCGTTTCGACGTCAGTGGCTTCGGGTTCGACCAGACCGGCACGTCGTACTTCGACGACTACCTGATGGAGGTTGTCATGTGCGACCGCCTCCCGCCGGCGCCAGAGCGCGATCAGCTCCGCGAGTACCTGCGCGTCAAGTGGGGCACCTACTGATCGGTTCCGGTCGCGGGATCTCCACCGGCGACGAATCGTCGATGTCGCCATCCGTGAATCCGACCAGAACCTCGACTGCGCCGGCTAGACTTCAGGTGCGATGGATGAACCCCGCCACGAGCCCGGCGATGGAGATCCCGATCTCACGTCGTTGCACGTCCGCCGCGCGATCGGCGGCGACGACGAGTCGCTCGGCTGGCTCGTCGAGCGGTTGTCGCCACTGTTGCAGGCCCAGGCTCGCTACCGGCTCGGTCCGAAGCTCGCGTTTCGCTGTGATCCGGAGGACGTCGTCCACGATGCCTGGCTGACGACCCTGCCACGGATTGCCGAACTGCCACCGAGAGACGGGCGATTCACTCCCGTGTTGTTGAAGTTCCTGAGCACGACGATCCTCAATCGGGTGCGCAATCTCCTGCGTGACTACGCCCGGCACGGGACCGAGTCCTTGCCGCCGTTCGACATGAGTTCGGACCGGAGCGGTGCGGTGACCCAGGCGATGCGTCACGAGCGTGTCGACGCCGTTCGCGCGGCCCTCGACTCGCTCGAAACCGGGGACCGCGAGGTCATCCTGCTGCGCGGCGTCGAACAGCAGCCGGCGAAGCTCGTCGGCGTCCTGCTCGAGATCAGCGAAGAAGCCGTGTCGAAGCGATACCGTCGAGCGCTCGAGAAGCTGCGGGCACGCCTGCCAGGATCGGTGTTCGACGAGCTATCGCCGGACGCGTAGTTCCACGGTCTGCGGGGACGCGGACTCGACGGTTGTCTCGACGGTGGTCGAGCCGAGAATCGGGTGCTCGATGGAGAATTGCCAGGGTCCTGGTTCGAGCCTGCCGAGGTCGATCGTTCCGTCGCGTCGTGGCTCGATGTGCAACAGACCGCCGGAGATCCAGGGACCGCCGTCGCGGCGCACCGAAACCGTGGCGTCGGGATAGCGCTTGCCGTCGGCGTCGAGGACCGCGGCGAACACCCTGACGCCGCGAGGAAGCACGACCGCGAATTCGGCGTCCGTACCGGGGGAGACGAACGTCGTATCGCTGTAGCTCGGTGCGTATCCGTCGCGCCGCGCGATCACGCGAATCTCTCCGGCCGGCAGGCCGGCCAGACTCGCGCTCCCGTTCGAGTCGGTGAACGCGAGGGGCAGTGTGCCGACCGA
>JAGQQZ010000357.1 GCA_020425915.1 Planctomycetota bacterium
CACCTTCCTGAAGCTTGCGCTCCTCGCGAGCGCGGTCGTTTCCGGGCCGGCCGTCGCCCAGGCGACGCTCGCGCTCGACGGACAGACTTCGGTCATCAAGGAACTCGGCTCCGACCTCGAATTCACGATCACGGCCCCGGCGAACCAGCCGGTTGCGTTGATGATCGACGATTCGGCCGGCCCGGTGAGCCTGTTCGGCCAGTCGATCCCGCTCGGCTTCACACCCGGCCTCGTGACGATCCCGCTCGGCAGCATGCCCGCCAGCGGTACGCTGACGTTCTCGATCAACCTGATCCGGAGCGAGTCGTTCCACGCGCGGAAGAAGTACTGCTGGGCCGTCGCCCTCGATCCGGGTTCGGCGATCGGACTCGCGTTCGCGAACGGCGCGGAGCTGAGCTTCGTCGCGCGGCCACAGCTCGCCGGCAACTCGCTGTCCCTGTCGCCGCACTTCGAACACGTCGCGGCGATCAACCGGGGCTCATCGGTCGAACTCGGGATCGATCCGCGTTTCACCTACGTCGACGGCAAGACCGCGGACGTCTGGGTCGTCGAGTCGAGGACCGCGACCGATTGGCTCGCCAATCCCGTTCTGGTCGACGCGCGTGGCGCGCCGCAGACCGTCACGTTCCCGGCGGGCGCGACGACGATCCAGCAGAACACGTTCGTTCTCGACAGCGGTTCGCTGCCGGGCCCCGACGAGTCGTTCCGCTCGGCGGACACGCGGATCGGTGTCGGCTACGACGTCGTCGTCGACTTCGGGCAGGACGGTAACTTCGATCCCGACGTGGACCTGATCGACGGGTTCGACGAAGTCGAGGCTGGCTTCTACGTCGTCCGCGACACCGCGCGCGGCAGCAACTCGACGAACCGTGGGCGCGGACCCTATCGGGTGACCGAGATCCTCTACAGCGGCGGCAGCTTCCTCGGCCAGGACACCTACTACCCCGAGAACATCGCCTCGCTCGGACAGCTCCCGCTCGTCGTCGTCAGTCACGGCAACGGTCATGACTACCAGTGGTACGACCACATCGGCTACCACCTCGCGTCGTACGGCTACGTCGTCATGAGCCACCAGAACAACACGATGCCGGGCAGCCACACTGCGGGAACGTCGACCCTCGACAACACCAACTGGTTCCTCGGCAACCTCGGCTCGATCAACGGCGGCGTCCTGCAGGGTCACGTCGATTCCAGCAACATCGTGTGGATCGGACACAGCCGCGGTGCGGACGGGGTCGTCCGCGCCTACGACCGGCTCTATCGCGGCGCGACGTCGCGGCCCAACTTCTCGATCGACGACATCAAGCTCGTCTCGAGCATCGCGCCGGTCGACTTCGGTGGTTGGTCGGGCGCCAGTCCGGCGCTGGGCGGGACCGGCAACGGCTCGCACCCGCACGACGCGACGTTCCACCTGTGGGTGGGGCAGGCCGACAACGACGTGACCGGCTGCGCCGACACGCCGGAGGTCGGTTGGTACCACCTGCACGAGCGCGCCACGCACAAGCGTCAGTCGATCTCCCTGTACGGCGTCGGCCACGGCGACTTCCACGACGGCGGGGGTGACTCCGTCGCCAGCGGGCCGAACCTGATCGGGCGGACCGCGACCCACGCGATCATGCTCGGCTACCTGCTGCCGCTCGTCGAATACCACGTCCACGGTGACGTTCCGTCGCGCGACTTCCTGTGGCGGCAGTGGGAGGGCTTCCGACCGGTCGGGGCCCCGACGCTCGGAAGCGTCAAGGTCAACTTCATGTTCCAGGACGCACCGGACTCCGGGAAGTTCGTGATCGACGACTTCCAGGACCAGTCGACCGTGAGTCCGTTCCTCGCGACGTCCGGCGCGAGCGTTTCGTTCGACGTGTCCTCGTTCGTGGAGGGCCGGGCCGACGATGCGAACCTGACGTTCACGGACTCCGCGGCGGACCCGTTCAACGGCTTCACGCACGACGAGTACACCGGCAGCGGACCGTTCCGCTCGAACAGCTACGCCTGCGTGTTCGAGTACAACCAGCAGAACCGTCAGATCGTCTACGACCTGACGACGGCCTCGCCGCGGCCGAACCTGTTCGACTACGAGTACCTGTCGTTCCGCGCCGCGCAGGCCTCGCGCCACCCGCGCACGACGGCCGGTTCGGCCGACGTGCGATTCGAGGTCAGCCTGGAGGATGGCAGCGGCCACGTCGGCACGGTGCGCATCGACGCCTACGGTGGCGGGATCGAAGACCCCTACGATCGGAGCGGCTGCGGCACGGGCAGCGGCTGGACGAGTGAGTACGAGACCATCCGGATCCGGCTGACCGACTTCCAGAACGATGGTGCGGGACTCGACCTCGGCGACGTGCAGACGCTGACGTTCTCGTTCGGCCCGTCCCACGGTTCGGGGCAGGCTCGCCTCGGCCTCGACGAGATCGAACTGACGACGAAGTGAACGGAGAACGGACCATGCAACGCAACTTGACCCTGGGCTCCCTCGCGCTCGCGACCGCTGCGCTCGCGATCGTCGCCACGACCTTCCTCGAGTCGCCGACCCTGCCGGCCGGCGTTCCCCAACCGAAGCTGGTCCACGCCGAGCGTTTCGTCGTCGAGCAGCCGTTCGAACACGTCTGGCGCGCCGATCACCCGGTCGTCCGCGACGGGTGGCTGCTCGTTCTCGAAGTCCCGGACAAGGAACTGCTCCGGCCGACGCAGCTGAAGCAACCGGTCCTGTACGCCGGTGCGCAGACCGCCGACCGGGTCAACGTCGGTTACCAGTCGGGCCACGTCGTCGCGCTGGTCCCCGGCGACTTCGATCCGGCCGCGGCACCGATCTGGTTCGGCGCACCGGCGCTGCCGGAGGAGCTCACCGAGCCGGCGATCCGTGCGGCTCTGCAGGCCGCGCAGGATGCTCGCGCGCGGCCGGCCAATGCCGAGGAACTCGGCGCCGCGGTCACCGACGAGGTCGGGAGGTACCCGACCGACTTCGAACTGCGCCTGCGCGCGATCGACCTGGTCGAGCGCTACTCGCCGCAGGAGCGGGACCTGATCGCCGGCTGGCGCGTGCCGCGCGTCCGCTAGGCGGAGCGTGCCCGCGGCGCTCAGATCTTGCCGTGGGCCAGCCGGTTGAGCACCGGCGCCAGCAGCAGCAGCGCGACGCCACAGATCAACGAGTAGAACGCGAGCTGGCCGTAGCCGTCGGCGTAGCCCATCAGTTTCTCGTACGGCGTCGCCTCGGCCTTCTCGGTCGCCATGCTCGCACCGAGCAGACCCGCGACGTACTGGCCGTAGGCCGAGGCCAGGAACCACATCCCCATGATGATGCCGTACATCCGGCGCGGCGCGAGCTTGGTCATCGCGGACAGGCCGATCGGTGACAGGCAGATCTCGCCGATCGTGACCACGAAGTAGGCGAACGTGAACAACGCGATCGACGACATGCCGTTCGCGTCGGCGGCACCGCCGAGGCCTTGGAACAGGTAGTAGGCCGCAGCCAGGAAGAAGAACCCGATCGCGAACTTCGACGTGTCGCTGGGCTGTCGCTTGCCCATGAACAGCCAGATCAGGCCGACCAGCGGACTGAACACGATCACGAACAGCGCGTTCGAGCTGTTGTTGATCCCGAGCGCGTCGACCTCGGCGACGATCAGGTCGGCCGGCGGCAGGTGGTTCTCGGCGACGATCGCGAGCGACCCGCCGCTCTGCTCGTAGATGCCCCAGAACGCGATCGAGAACAGGATCAGGACGAGTGCGGCGACCAACTTGCGCAGCTCCTCGCGCGGGCAGCGCAGCATCGTGATGATGAAGTACACCAGCACGAGGGGACCGACCGTCCACATGAACGGATCGGTGTACTCGCTCTTCTCGACCAACAGCCGGATCAGCGGGATCATCGCCAGCGAGCCGACGTAGACGGAGATCAGCTTGATCCGCGTGGCGGTGGACGGACGCTGGCCTTCTTGGATCAGCGGTGAGTGGCCGAGCGGCTCGAGCCCGCGCGCCGTGAGGCCGAACACGAACAGGCCGAACAACATGACGACGCCCGTGCTGACGAACGTCCAGTGCCAGCCGTAGTTCTTGCCCAGGCCGACACAGATCAGTCCACCGAGGAACGCGCCGATGTTGATGCCGGAATAGAACAGGCTGAAACCCGCGTCCCGACGCGTGTCGCCGTCGTGGTAGAGGTGGCCGACGATGCCGGAGATGTTCGGTTTGAAGAAGCCGGTGCCGATGATCGAGATGCTGGTCCCGATCCAGAAGTAGTCCTGTGGTGACGCGGCGATCGTGAAGCTGCCGGCCGCCATCAACAGACCACCCCACGCGATCGACCGCCGGAAGCCGAGGATCTGGTCGGCGAAGAACCCGCCGACGAACGTCATCGTGTAGACGAACGCCTGGATCGCCCCGTAGCGCAGGTTGGCTTCCTTCTCGAGCATCCCGAGCTGGGAGATCATGAAGACCGTCAGGGCGCCGCGCATGCCGTAGAAGCAGAAACGCTCCCACATCTCCGACAGGAACAGGCCCCAGAGTTGCCGGGGATACTTGCCTTCGAAGTTGCGGATGGCAGCGAGGCGGGGATCCAAGTCGGCGGCCTGCGGGTTCTCGGACGTCATCGGCGCACTGTGACCGGATGGGCCCGGGCAACGCAAGCGGGAACACCCGCCCCTGACTCGGAGATCGAAACGCGGCCCGGCCGCAAGCTGGACGGCGTCGATCCGCCGAGCGACACTGCCGGCCGACATGGCCAAGATCACCTTCAAGGGCAATCCCGTCGCCACGATCGGCGACCTCCCGCAAGTCGGCGCTCAGGCGCCCGCGTTCACGCTCACCAAGAACGACCTCAGCGACGTCGACAATGCCGCGCTGAGCGGAAAGAACGTCATCCTCAACATCTTCCCGAGCATCGACACCGGCGTCTGCGCGACCTCGGTGCGTCGGTTCAACCAGGAGGCCGCCGAGCTGCCCAACACGGTCGTGCTCTGCGTTTCGAAGGACCTGCCGTTCGCGCAGAAGCGGTTCTGCGGTGCCGAGGGGATCGACAAGGTCATGACCGCGAGTTGGTTCCGCGGCCTGGACTTCGGGCAGGACTACGGCGTCACGATGGCCGACGGCCCGCTCGCCGGGCTGTTCGCGCGCGCGGTCGTGGTTCTCGATGCGAACGGCAAGGTTGCCTACACCGAACTGGTGCCGGAGATTGCGCAGGAGCCGGACTACGCGCGGGCGATCGCGGCGGTGCGTTAGAGGAGAGGGAGCGGGATAGAAGTCGCTCTCTTGCCCTCGATGTGCTCGGCTCGCGAGCGCTCGGGATCAAAGGCAAGACGAGGG
>JAGQQZ010000026.1 GCA_020425915.1 Planctomycetota bacterium
CCGGCCACGTTCGGGACGAGGAACGCGATCGACGCCGACGGACTGGCCGGGTTGAACGGGTAGGTCGGTCCGTTCCCTGCGCCGTGGAGGAAGCAGCCCTCCATCCCGATGATCGAAAGGTCGATCGCCGGCGTGGTCTGCGTGAACGAGACCATCACGACACCGCTCGTCGAGTTCGGCGCGATCTGGTCGGTGACGAGTTGGATCGTCGTGCCGAGGACCGGCCGGTCGCTCGCCGACAGCGCCAGGTTGTCGACGTCGGTCTGACACAGTCGGAACTGCGTCGGCACGGCCGTCGACAGGTCGATGCTGCCGGCGTCCGTGCTGTTGCCCGGCGTCCAGCCCGCGAGCTTGTTGAAGCCCGCCGCGGTCATGTTGCGGTAGATGTAGTGGACCGTGCCGTCGGGCAGGAACACGTACTGGAAGTTGTCACGGCCGCTGCCGAACGAGGGGAACAGGTTCCGGAACGACACCCGGACCTCGGTGGGCGAGGACATGACGTTGATCCGGCCGTTGAGAGCCGGGTCGTAGTTGTGCCACGACGCGGCCCAGCGTGCGGCGCCGTTGTGGAACTCGGCGGTGCTCGGGAAACCGTTCGTGCCGTTGCTCGCGGCTGGCGAGATGAATCCGTTCGAGCAGACGACGAGGTTGGTCGTCGTACCGCCGGGGTACGGCAGGGAGAACGGTAGACCGACGTTGGTCTCGGCGTTGATGCCGAGCGGTAGGTCCGTTCCGTTCGGGAACACGTACGCCAACCCGCTCGGCTTCACGTCGTAGCCACCGGTGGCGTTCGGCACGAGTTGGATCGCGGTGTCGCCGAGGTCGAACGTGGTCGGATCGCTGAACAGTTCGTAGAACGAGCCCGTGCAGTCGCCGCAACCGCTGCCGATCGATGTCACGGTCGCCGTCGGGATTCCGCTCGGGACTTGGCTGTCGACCAACACGGTCATCCCGCCCGGTCCCGGCCGGGCCTGGTCGATTCCGACCTGACCGAACGACGGCGCTTCGTCGCAGTCGAACCAGAAGTTCAAGATCGTGTTCCACTCGTGCGGGTTCGAGGCGGGAGCGGACCAGACGATCTCGTTGCCGAGGTTGGCGAACGCCCAGTCGTTGCTGCCGTCCTGATCGATGTCGTGGAAGCCGACGCCGCCGACCGCGGCACCGGCGGCGAGGGGAACGCGGAACGTCGCGCCGGCGCGCGAGTTGTCGAGGTTGTGAACCGCGTACTCGTAGTGGTACATCCCGCCGACCGGGCCGGTGACCTTGACCGCCACGAGGAATCGGCCGTCATCGTTGCCGTTGCCGTTCTCGGCCAGCGTTGCGCCGTTCCAGTGCGTCAGGACCGAGCCTTCGACCGAGTTGCCGATCATCGACGAGTTCCAGCTCACGCCGCCCCAGTTGATCGACACTTCCTGCGAGCGGATGTTGTTGCCGCGATTCGCGACCGGCTCGCCTTGGATCACGACGTGCGCCTGCGTGTAGAACGGTCCGCCCGGCGTGAGATCCGACTCCTGGACCTCCATCCGGTTCTTCACCGAGTCGAAGGTCTGGGTCATCGTGAACGACAGCGACTTGACGCCGTCCATCGCGGCCGCGCCCCCGACCGACGGATCGCCCCGGTCGAAGTAGCTGCCGACGGTGTCGAACGTGCCGAGCCACGGGTTGATCTCGGTCGTCGGGCCGAGCGAGATCTGGCTGCCGTTGAAGCCGGTCCCGTAGGTGTCGGAGCAGCCGACGTAGAAGAAGGGTCCACCGGCGCTGGTGCAGGGCGCGCACGGACCACTGCTGAAGTTGAACGGGGTGCCGGAGTGTTTGGCGAACGATCGTCCCGAGATCTGGATGATCCGATCGCCGGTGTCGCGCGCGAGGAGGAACGCGATCTTCGGATAGGTGTCGAGCATCCGACCAGTCACGTCGTCGGTCGAATCCCACGGGACGTTGGTGGTGCCGGCGTTGCAGAAGGAGTGACCGACGACGCAGCCGACTTCGCCGTTCGGGAAGGCAGGGCCGCGGCGATTCGCGGCGGTGAACCCGGCGAGTTCGTGGAGACGAACGTCGACTCCGGGGATGGCATTGCTTTGTGCGAGGAGAGAACTCGAAAGCGTGACAGCGAGAAGCGCAGGGGTGAGTGTTCTCATGGCCTGCATTGTTTGGGTTCCGCGAGCACGGTCAACGCGGTGCGAACGGTTGTTTCGTCACCGGTTCGGACGCGACGAATCGTTGTTCGGAAATGTCGAAACCGCGTGCGACGCTCGGACTAGTTGCGCTGCGAACGAGCGAATCCGCACGTTCCACCGCGCTCGCGTCGCGTCAGGTGCCGAACTTGAGCACGAAACCGTTCGACGCGAGCACGCCGAGTTGGTTCAGCAGCGGGCTCACCGTGAACGACTGACTCACGACCGTCATGCCGGTCAACCACGCCGCATTCGGAACGGCGAACGTCGTACGTTCCGTCGACGACGGATTGCTGAACGGGAACAGCACCCCGTTGCCCGCGCCGTAGAGCGGACAGCCGGGCATGCCGACGAAGCCGAGGTCGACCGGCGGGAGGTGGCGTGTGAACGAGAGCATGACGACGCCGTGAGTCGTCCCCGGCGCGATGTGCTCGGTGACGAACTGGATCGACGTGCCGAGCACGGGGCGATCGGTCAGTCGCAGCGAGAGGTGCGTGACGTCCGACTCGCAGAGCGTGAAACCGGCGGGAGCGGCGACCGACAGGTCGCTCGGACCGGGATCCACGGCGCTCCCCGGTGTCCAACCGACGAGCTTGCCGAACCCGTCCGCCGTCATGCCGCGGTAGAGGAAGTGAACCGTGCCGTTCGGTTCGAACACGTACTGGAAGTTGTCCTGACCGCCGCCGAACGTCGGGACCAGATTGCGGTAGGTGATCCGTACCTCGGTCGGCGAGGTCATGACGTTGATCCGCCCGTTCGCCGGCGGGTCGTAGTTGTGCCAGCACGCCGACCAGCGTGCCGCGCCGCCGAGGAACGCGCCGACATTGGCGAGTTGGCTGGTGCCGTTGCTCGCGGCGGGGGAGATGAAGCCGTTCGTGCACGCGATCAGGGAGGTCGTCGTGCCGCCCGGGTACGGCAGCGAGAACGGTAGTGCGACGTTCGTCTCGCTGTTCACGGCGAGCGTCAAATCGGTGCCGGTCGGGAACACGTAGGTCTTCGCACTCGGCGTGACGTCGTAGCCGAGTGCGGCGTTCCTCGTGAGTTGCATGCCCGTGTTCGCGAGGTCGAACGAGGGACCGTCCGGGTAGTACTCGTAGAACGCGCTGAGGCAGTCGCCGCACCCGGCGCCGACTGGCGTGATGTTCGCCGTCGGCACGCCGCTGGGAACCTGAGCGTCGACGAACACCGTCATCGCTCCGGGCCCCGGCCGCGCCTGGTCGATCCCGACCTGACCGAACGAGGGCGACTCGTCGCAGTCGAACCAGAAGTTGTAGATCGTGTTCCACTCGTGCGGATTCGAAGCGGGCGCGGAGTAGACGATCTCGTTGCCGACCCTCGCGGACGACCAGTCGTTGGTCGGGTCGTGGTCGACGTCGTGGGATCCGAAGCCGCCGACGGTCGCACCGGCGGCGAGCGGGACGCGGAACGTCGCGCCAGCGCGCGAGTTGTCGAGGTTGTGGACGGCGTACTCGTAGTGGTACATCCCGGCGTCGGGGCCCGTGACCTTCACGGCCACGAGGAAGCGGCCGTCGTCGGACCCGTTGCCGTTCTCGGCCAGGGTCGCGCCGTCCCAGTTGGTGAGGACCGACCCTGCGCGCGACGCGCCGACGAGCGAGGCGTTCCAGAACGATCCGCCCCAATCGATCGACGCCTCCTGGGAGCGCATGTTGTTCGCGCGGTTGCCGACGGGCTCACCCTTGATGACCACGTAGGCCTGGGCGAAGAACGGTCCACCCGGCGTCAGATCC
Organism: Planctomycetota bacterium; assembly: GCA_020425915.1. Taxonomy (GTDB): domain Bacteria; phylum Planctomycetota; class UBA1135; order UBA1135; family UBA2386; genus JAGQQZ01. Next base: position 3,923 of record JAGQQZ010000026.1, read on the forward strand.
GATTCCGACACTTCCATGCGGTTCTTCACGGCGTCGAACTGGCTCGTCATCGTGGACGACAGCGAGCGGATGCCGTCCATCGCAGCGGCGCCGCCGACCGACGGGTCGCCGCGATCGAAGTAGCTGCCGATGGCGTTGAACGACCCGAGCCACGGGTTGATCTCCGTCGTCGGGCCGAGTGCGGATCGGCTGCCGTTGAATCCCGTGCCGTAGGTGTCGGAGCAGCCGACGAAGAAGAAGCCGCCGCCGGCACCGCCCATGCACGGGGCGCAGGGCCCACTGCCGAAGTTGAACGGCGTGCCCGAGTGCTTCGCGAACGAGCGGCCGGAGATCTGTTCGATCCGCTCGCCCGTGTCGCGCGCCAGGAGGAACGCGATCTTCGGGTAGGTGTCGAGCATCTGTCCGCCCTGCCCGACCGAGACCCACGGGACGTTGACCGAGCCCGCGTTGCAGTGCGAGTGACCGATGACGACGCCCGCTTCGCCGTTCGGATACGCCGGTCCACGTCGGTAGCTGGCGGTGATGCCGAACAGCTCGTAGATCTGGACGTCGGTCCCGGGGACGGCATTGCTCTGTGCGACGAGGGACGGCGCGAGCGCGAGAGCGAGGACGACATGGGTGCGAGTCCACATAGCCGTGATTGTCGAGTCGTCGACGCGATCCGGCAACGTGCCACGCCGGGCTTTCTCCGCACCGAAGTCGCGGCGCGGCGAATTCGTCGCGCGGATTTCCCGAATGCTCGCACTCGATATGGGTTCGGTCCCGAGAATCGCCCGGCATGAAGAGGTTCTGCGTCTGTGTGCTCGCCGTGTTCGGTCTGTGGAGTTGTGCAGGCCTGGATCGCGGCGGTTCGGACCACGTCGTGATCGCGTTCTGGAACGTCGAGAACCTGTTCGACGCCGATGACGACGTCGCGAACCCGGGCGACGACGAGTACCTGCCGTCGAACGGCTGGACGGTCGAGCGCTACCACACGAAGCTCGACCGACTCGCCGAGGTGATCGACGCGGTGCGGCCGAACGCGCTCGGGCTCGCCGAAGTCGAGAACCGTCGTGTACTGGACGATCTGTTCGCGCATCCGAAGCTCGCGCCGCTCGGCTACTCGGTCGTACATCTGGACTCACGCGACAAGCGCGGCATCGACGTGGCGCTCGCGTTCCGCGAACCGTTCGCGCTCGTACCCGGAAGCGTGCATCTGCACGAGGTCGTCAAGAAAGCGGAGCCGCCGACGCGTGGCGTGCTCGAAGCCCGCCTGGTCCTGCCAGACGGCGAGACGTTGACGGTCCTGGTGAATCACTGGCCGTCGCGCGGCGGGGACCGTGATGGCGCGTTCCGTCGCATCGCTGGTACGGTCGCGCGTGGAGTCGTCGACTCGGTCGGGCACGACACGAACGTCGTCGTCATGGGTGACCTGAACGACGATCCGTTCGACGGCTCCGTGCGCGAGGCGCTCGGCGCACTTCGGAGCCGGAACGCGGTCGTCCATCGCAAGGACCACCGCGGGCTGTTCAACCCGTCGTGGTCACTGCTCGGCCGCGTCGACGAGGGGTCGCTCTACTACAACCGCGATTGGGTCTGGAACGTCTTCGACCAGATCATCGTCAGCCGTGGGCTCGTCGACGGCGACGGCATGCAGTTCGTCGACGGGTCGTTCGCGGCCTATGGCCCCGATCGGTTGCGCGACGAGTATCGGCGCCCGCTGCGATTCCGACGCGGTCGGGGTGAGGAGTGGAGCGAGGGCTACAGCGATCACTTCCTCGTGTTCGCGGAGCTCACTCGAGGGCGCTGACGCGCTCGCCCTCAGAGGATCCCGGGCGTCGGGTTGAAGAACAACACACCTGCGTCGGAGCGCAGGAACGGCTCGTGGAACGTCCCCGCGGTGAACTCGGTCTGCAGGCTGCGCGACATGCGTGCGCCGAACGCGGCGCTCGGCAGCCGCGTGAGTTCGACGAGCTTGTCCTCACCGAGCAGATGGGCGTGTCCGACGACGATGACGACGAGCGAGTCCGGATGTGCCCTCGCCGCGTCCTGGATCCGTTCCGCGATCACCTGGTCGCGCTGCTCGAGCGGGAGCCGTGGGGTCGGCTCGAGCGCGAACACGGGTACGTGGTGATCGTGCGCCAGCACGAGCAGCATGCGGTAGAAGTGTTTGTCGACCTCGTCGCTGTCCAGCCACGACCCGCGCCAGCGTTGCGCGACCTGCGCGCGGAACATGTCGAGGTCGAGTTCGCCGGCGAGGAATCGCGCCAGCGCCGGGTCGTCGTCGGTGCCGATCGCCTCGAGGCCGAGGACGATCCTGCGCGATTCTGCCAACCGTAGCAGCAGACTCAGCATCCGCTCGTGCAGTTGCTGGTCCTCGTGGTGGTCGCCGAGGAACAGCACGGCCCGGTGTTGGAGTTCGGCGAACAACGCATCCCAGCCGAGCGTGCCCTCGAACCGTTGTCCGACGTCGCGGTAGTGCGATTCCTTGTAGGCACGGAGGTAGTCGGGTCCGGACGGCGCCGGGTCCTCGGGGTTGGCCCCGTCCCAGATCAGGCTCGGTTGGGCGCAGCTCGCGAGGAGCAGCAGCAGGATGAGGAGCGTCCGACTCATGTGCGAGGTCTCAGACCATATCCGCACGTGCGTCGGATCGCGCGTACGACTGCGGGCTCATCCCCGCGCAATCATCGACTCCGCCATGATCGTTTCCGCGCCCTCGTCGAAGGCGACGAGGACGATCCGCTCGACGCAGCACCCGTGCGCGAGCCAGTCGGAGCACGTGCGCACGGCGATGTCGGCGGCAGCCCGCGGCGGATAGCCGAACACGCCGGTGCTGATCGCCGGGAACGCGATCGAACGGACGTCGTGGTCCTGGGCCAGCGCCAGCGAGGCTCGGTAGCAGGACGCGAGGAGCTCGGACTCGCCGTGCGCGCCGCCGTTCCAGACCGGACCGACCGTGTGGATCACGAACCGCGCGTCGAGCCGGAACGCGGGCGTGATGCGGGCCTCGCCGGTCGGACAGCGGATTCCCGTCGCGACGGGCACAACGGCACGGCAGGCCTCGAGGAGTTCCGGCCCGGCTGCGCGGTGGATCGCGCCGTCCACGCCGCCGCCGCCGAGCATGCGCTCGTTCGCGGCGTTGACGATCGCGTCGACCGAGATCCGCGTGATGTCGCCGACGAGGACTTCGAGTCGGTCGCTTGCCATCGATGCCAGCGTATCGATTGTCCGCGATATTCGCCGCCGCCCTCGCTACACCATCTGCTCGCACACGGAACGTGAGACACACACCATGACCGAACCACTCGAAGGCCGCCGCTGCGTCGTGACCGGTGGCGGCAGCGGCATCGGCCGCGCCATCGCGATCGAACTCGTCAAGGCCGGAGCCACCGTCGCCTTGACCGGCCGCCGCCTCGAACCGTTGCAGGAGACCGTGACGCTGTGTCACGGCAAAGGCGCGGCCCACGTCTGCGACGTGTCCGACGCCGGGCAGGTCGACGACACGTTCGAGATGATGACCGACCAGTTCGGCGGCATCGACGTGCTCGTCAACAACGCGGGCGTCGGTGGCCCGAATGCCTGCTCCGGCGATGGCGAGGACCGGTGGGACGCGATCATCCGCACGAACCTCGATGGCGTGTTCTTCTGCAGCCGCGCTGCACTCGCCCACATGCCGGACGGCGGTCGTGTCATCAACATCTCCTCGGTGCTCGGTCAGTTCGGCGTGCCGGGCTACACGGCCTACTGCGCGAGCAAGCACGGCGTGATCGGATTCACCAAGGCGCTCGCACTCGAGGTCGCACCACGCGGGATCACCGTGAACGCGATCTGTCCGGGTTGGGTCGACACCGACATGGCGCGTGCCGGCATGGAGGACATGGCCAAGAACATGGGCGTGTCATTCGAGGAGGCACGCAAGATCGCGATGAACGGGGTGCCGCTCGGGCGGATCCTGCAGCCGGCCGAGATCGGACGACTGGTCGTCTACCTGGCGAGCGATGACGCATCCGGCATGACGGCGCAGGCTGTCAGCCTGTGCGGCGGACAGGTGATGAACGGCTGACGCGGGAGATCACCCGCGCGCGACGTCGGCGACCAGCGTCAGCAACTCACGCCGTCGAATCGGCTTCCCGGCGAACGCGTCGCAGCCGACCGCGATGCAGCGGTCGCGGTCGGCACGCGTCGCGTTGGCGGTGAGCGCGACGACTGGCCCCGAGTAGCCGCGAGCGCGCAGCGATTGCGTCGCCTCGATCCCGTCCATGACGGGCATCTGCATGTCCATCAGGATCGCGTCGAACGGATTCGACACGCCCCGCTCGTCGACGCTTGCGAGCGCCTGCTCGCCGTTCTCGGCGATCGACACGCGCGCCCCTCCCTGCTCCAGGATGCGGCCGAGCAACAGTCGATTGTCGGCACCGTCCTCGACGAGCAGGATTTCGAGCCCGTTCAGGTTCGGCCCCGCATCGATTCCTTCGAGCGTCGTTGCGTCGGGTCGAGAGCGTGGTCGGCTCGGCGCCACGTCGGCCGAGAACGTCGCCGTGAAGATGCTGCCGTGACCGTCCTCGTCGTTCTCGCGAACGGTGACGTCGCCACCGAGCACACGCGCGAGGCGTCGGCTGATCGCGAGCCCAAGCCCGGAGCCGCCGAATTCGCGGGTCGTCGACCGTTCCGCCTGCGCGAACGGCTCGAACAGCAGGGACGGCTCCGCGCACGACACGCCGACTCCGGTGTCGAGCACGGACACGGCGATTTCGCCCGATTCGGGCGAGCGCCGAAGGCTCACGTCCAGGCGGATCCGCCCGCGCGAAGTGAACTTGACCGCGTTTCCGACGAGGTTGATCAGGATCTGGCGGATCCTCGTCGGGTCCGAACGGATCAGACGCGGGACGTCGTCGTCGACCCGGGTCTCGAACGTGAGGTTCTTGCGGGTTGCGAGCGGGCGCATGATCGTCGCGAGATCGTGCACGATCTCGCGAAGGTCCGTGTCGATCCGCTCGGGCTCGATGCGGTCGGCGTCGAGCTTCTCGAGATCGAGGATGTCGTTGACGAGGTGGAGCAGGTGCTCACCGTTGCGTCGGATGACCTCGATCCCCTCGATGACGAGCACGTCGTCGGTGCGCTCCGCGAGCATCTCCGAGAATCCGAGGATCGCGGTCAAAGGAGTCCGGATCTCGTGGCTCATGTGCCGGAGGAACTCCGATCGAGCCGAGACCTTCGCCTCGATCTCCTTCCGCAGGACCTCTGCGTGCTCCACGGCCTTGCGCTCGGAGATGTCGTGGATGATGCCGGTGAACCAGATCTCGCCGTCGACGACGCACTGGCTCACGGAGAGCTCGATCGGGAACACGTCACCGGACTTGTGGCGGCCCGTGGCTTCGCGCCGTTGTCCGATCACGCGAGCCTCCCCGGTTGCCAGGAAGCGCGCGAGGTAGTCGTCGTGTCGCTCGCGGTCCGGCGACGGCATCAGGATCGAGACGTTCGTCCCGAGGAGTTCGTCGGCAGCGAATCCGAACATGCGAACTGCGGCCGGGTTGCACGACAGGATCGTGCCGCTGGTGTCGATCGTGATGATCGCGTCGACGGCGGCCTCGAGCAACGCCTCGAGCCGCGCGCGGTCGCGGTCGTGCATCGGCGTTCCGGTCGCGTCCGTCATCGCACGATCAACGAGCGACCGAGGTCGGCGTCAGGGTGATTTCGACGCGTACCATCGAACGAGCTCCACCTGAGATCCGATGTCGAGCTTGCTGTAGATCGAGCGCAAGTGGTTGCGCACCGTGTGCGGGCTGATCGAGAACTCGAACGCGATCTGCTTGATCGAGAGACCGCGCCCGGCGATGCCCTCGACGATCTGTCGCTCCCGGTTCGTGATGCCCTTGGCGCGCAGCTCCTTCGAACGGTCCGGCGTGCCGGCATCCGGCGGTGCACCGTCGATTGGCGCGGTCACGAGTTCGCGCGGCGTCTGGATCCATTCGACGATGCCCACGCACTTGGGGTCGGACTCGTCCAGAATGGGGAACACGCGCGCGACGACCAGGTGGGAGGCGCCATTCGCGTCCGAGATCACGGCGGAGCCGACGTACGGTTGGCACGAGCGGATCGCCTCGACGAGCGCGAACGCGGACGGGCACTTGACGCGTGAACTCAGGATCTGCTCGATCGGCAAGCCGGAGATCGACTCGCTGGCATGTCCGAGCGTCTCGCGGAACGATGCGTTCGCCGCTTGGATCCGAGCTCCATCGGGCGTCGCCACCGCGACGAAGATCCCCGGCGAGTGGACCGACCCCGGATCCGGCACCGCGGCGGCCCCGATCGCCGTGACGACGCGGCAACCGCAGTCGCTCAGCCGCTCTGCGAGCGAGGCGTCGAACGGTTGGTCGGAGTCGATGACGAGGCGGCGCATGTCAGTCCTGACCGCGGTTGGTGTCAAAAGAGCACCATAGAAGTCCCATATGGTTGCGGTCGGCGACTAGTCCAGGTAGCCTATGCAAGCCGTGCATACTCGACTCGACCGTTCCGACTGTGCCAGCGTCGCCGCAGCTCGACGAGCGAGCGGCCGAGAGGTGCGCTCGGACCACGATCGGCGTCATATCTCTCTGCAAAGCCGAAGCTTGGAGGGGTGGAACCGGCCTCGCGGACTCGTGGCCCGGTCCCACAAAAGTCAGTGGCACACTACCAAAGTTTTGTGAATCCTGCCAGGATTGCCGAGGGATAACGTGAGCGACGTTTTGTCGGGAAATTCGGGACTCCTGGACTACCGCGAGGTCGTGTCCGAGCGCATTCGGCACCGTCGCGGCCAGATGACCCTCTCGGCGCAGGCCGTCGCGGACGCGGTCGGTCGCCACCCCAACACCGTTTCGAACTGGGAGAACCCCTGCCACGCTTCGCTGCCAGGTCCGGAGGACCTCGTGTCGCTGTGCCGGGTCCTGAAGGTCTCGATCGACTGGTTGCTCAACCCGATCCCGAACTCGCACAAGTCGTCCGGCGAGTTCGATGGGGGAACGGCCTTCGCGATCGACAGCCACGTGCTCGAGCGGCAGCTGCAGTCGACCTCGCTCGCGGACCCGTCGTGGCAGATGGCCGCGTGGTTCGTCCTTGATGCCTCCACCTTCGTCGTCTACGGTCTCGCCGATCGCGACGCCATCCAGCAAGACGTGGATGAGCACATCCAACGCCTGAAACGGCGAGGAGGCTAGCAGCGTGCACCGACAGCAACCCCGACCGGTTGCTCCCGACTCGGCCAAACGCGGTGCGTGGTGGGCCTGGGGTACGACGTCGGCGCTCGCGGTCGCGATCGTGGCTTGCCACCTGGGCGAGTTCTGCCACGTGTTCGGTCCTGACGCGAAGGCCGCCGAACGGGAGTCGGGCTGGTCGTTGTCGGATGCGATCGATGTCGCCAACGATCCCGCGGCTGCGGCGAGTGAGCGCGAGCGGGCGACATGGCGTGTGCACGAGTTCGCGGAGGTGGCGATCGAGTTCCTGGCCGACGAGTCGGACACCGCGACCGAGCACCTCGAGCACCTGCGCGAACTGCGGCTCCAGGCGCTGCGCCAGCTGATGACCGAGCGCTTCAAGTAGGGA
>JAGQQZ010000358.1 GCA_020425915.1 Planctomycetota bacterium
AACGCGAGCGTGCCCGGGCCGCCGGGGTAGGGCGTCCGGCGTTCGAGGTCGAACGCCGCGATGTGGGATTTCGCTCACTCCACGGTCCGCTCCAAGCGGCGCAAGAGCCGGAGGCGACGCGCTGAAGTCGCCTCGCCACAGCGATTTCGGGCGATATCGGCCGCCCGGGACAAAGCTTTCCGGCGACCGGGGGATGCCGATCCGCCGGCGGCATGGAAGTTGGAGGGAATCGGTAGGTCCGGGTCCGTTCGAATCGCGGATCGGTTCGACCGCCCGAGGCTATCTTTGGTAGGATCCCGGCACGTCCCCGCCGGAATTCTCCCTCGCATTCCGGTTCCCCCGTCACCCTGATCCCAGAGGGTTACATGCTTCCCCGGCAACTGATCGCTTCGACCTTATTCCTTGCTGTTGTGTCGCTTACGGGTTGTAGCGGCGGCGGCGCAGGCGGCACCGGTGGCACGACCGCGTCGACCTGTGGCGAGGCCGGCGTGTTCTGCCTGTCGAGTTGCAACGTCGGCTGTTCGCAGAACGGTTGTGAGCTGCGCGAGATCGCGCGCAACTCGCGTCTCCGCTTTCAGTTCAACCAACCGGTCGATCCGAACACCGTCGATTTCACGACGATCTCCCTGAAGACCCCGACCGGTGAGGAGCCGGTCGGTGAATTCGTCGTCGAGGGTTCGACGATCACGTTCGTGCCGGACGTGCAGACGGTCGGTGCGTCGACGTTCTTCGGGTTCGCGCCGAACGAGGACTACGTGTTGACCCTGCCCGGCGGGCCGGACGCCGAGGTCGCACTGCGTTCGACTTCGGGTGATCGCCTCATCCAGCAGTTCACCTGCGTGGTCACGGTCTCGCTCGGCGTCGTCGATCTCGATGGTCAGCCGCCGTCGGCGAGCGTGCTGTCGCCGACGTCGTGCCCGACCGAGTCCTCGCGTGATTCCCAGTTCGTGCTGAAGTTCAGCGAGATCATCGATCAGGCGCCGTTCATCCTGAACCCGAACGGTGAGGACGCCCCGGTCCAGTTCCTGCTCTTGCCGCGCAATCTCGACGGCACGTGCAACACCTCCGGTGGCTCGACCCAGCCGCCGTTGATCTTCGGCAGCTTCCGTCTCGATGACGACCCGGTCGGCGGGTTCACGGTGATGACGTTCACGCCGTCGCAGTCATTGCCCGGCAACCGTTGCGTCGAAGCTCGCATCACGGGGCGGACGCGTGACCTCGCTGGTATTCCTGCGCTGCCGCAGAGCTTCTTCTTCTGTATCGACTCGTCGTCGCAGATCGTCGACTCGATCGTCGAGAACTTCGACGACGCGACCAATCTGGACGTCACGCGCTCGGCCGGTCGGTGGGAGAACGGCTTCGGCACGTTCTTCAAGATCGGTGGCGACGGTCGGCACGGCGAGTTCGACTACACGGCCGGCGAACAGAACAGCGACGACGAGTGGGAGTTCCGCACCGACACCGTGTTCAACCAGAACCAGTCGGCTCGTCTGCGCGGTGACACGCCGGACGGCGAGTTCCACTTCACCCGCTTCGTCGTCCCCGCCGGCGAGACGGTTCGGTTCTACGGGATCAACCCGGCGCGCATCCACGTGCAGGGCGCGTGCGAGATTCGCGGCCGCCTCCTGTTCAGTGGTGAGGACAAGCCACAGTACGACATCGTCGACCGAGATGGTACGCTCGACCGCCCAGGGCAGCTCGGTGGTCGCGGTGGTCCGGGGGGCGCCAGTGGTGGTCAGGGTGGCCAGCAGTGCGATGGTCAGGGTCCGATTCCTGCGAACCGCGGTGTGGATGGCGGCGACGTCGTCGTCGACGGTTCGCACGCGTACGCGGCACAGGCCACCGGCACCGGCGGCACGGGTTCGGAGATGTTCCCGGTCGCGGGCTTGACCAGCGCGTTCAACCAGAACGTGTTCGGCTTCCCCGGTGATGCGGCGAACGGTGGCGGCGGGGGCGGCTTCCTCGGTGCGGGGCAGCCTGGCATGGTCATCACCCCCGGCTACCAGAATCCACTCCCGCCGGGACCAGCTCCGGACGCCGATGCTCCGGGTGGTTCCGCGTTCCAGCTGTTCCCGATCGTCGGCAGTTCGAGTGACCACTTCGCGATCGGCGGCTCGGGTGGCGGCGGTGGTGGGTCGCACCCTCTGCTCTACAACCGCATTCGGTACATGGCCGGTGCCGGTGGCGGGGGCGGCGGCGGTGCCGTGCTCATGCGCGTCGGTTCGACGTTCTCGATCGCGGCCGGTGGCTCGCTCGAGAATCGCGGTGGAGCGTCGTTCGGACGCTCGGTTCAGAACGCCATCGGGCAGAAGCTCCCCACGCCCGGAGGTGGGGGATCCGGTGGCTCGCTGCTGATCCAACTCGGCTCGACCAGCAACCTGCAGTTGCAGGGCAAGCTCGACGTCCGTGGCGGCAACGGTGGTCGCGTCGAGATCACGAACCCGCTCTACGGAGGCCATACGCGCGGCGGTGACGGTGCGGACGGCTTCTATCGATTCGAGTCCGCGGAGCCGATCGACACCTCCAACTGGGCGCTCGATGCGCGTCCCACCGCGGTCGCCGAGAACTCCGGCGCGTTGCTCGAGAGCGACTCGGTCGTCGGCATGATCTCGAAGATCTACGACACCGGTCTCGCGGTTTCGCCGGTCTACTCGCACTACGTGATCGAGGCCGTCGTCGACAACGTCCCGGTCACGTTCAGCGACAACCCGGAGATCGCGTCCCCCGCGATCGAGGGCGCTGCCGTGCAGTTCTTCGTCCAGGGCTTCCCCATCGATCCGGCCACGGGTGACCCGGCGCCGATCACCGAGGCGAGCAACTGGGCGCGATTCGTGCGCTCGACCCAGGGCGAGCTGACTCTCAACGACTACCAAATGACGGGCTTCCGTTGGTCGGTGCTCGCGGACTTCTCGGTCGCGAACGACATCAAGATCGACACGGTCTCCGTTTTCTACCTCTACTGACCCGGAATCCCCTCTCGAGTCCCGTTCTCATGAATGTGATGATCCAGCGATCCACCTCCCTGCTCGCGGTCGCGATGCTCGGCCTCGGTTTCGCGGCCTGCTCCGGCGGCTCGGACCTGCTTTCCGACCGGACCTCGTCCGCCGACTGCAACGCCGGCGGCGCCACGTTCTGTCTGACCGCTTGCAACCTCGGTTGCACGATCGACGGCGGCTGTTCCGTCAACTCGATCGCGCAGAACCAGCCGATCGAGCTGGTCTTCAGCCAGAACATCAATCCCGGATCGGTCAATGCGGCTTCGATCTCGTTGAAGACCGGAGCCGGTGAGTCGCCGTCCGGTTCGTTCCTCGTCGAGGGCAACAAGATCCGCTTCATCCCGGAGGTCAGTCTGATCGCCGGGATCACGACGTTCGGCTTCCGTGCCCAGGAGGAGTACTTCCTGACCCTGCCCGGAGGCCCGGACGAACGTCTCAGCGTCGCATCTGCATCGGGCGACCGTCTGGCGCGTACGGTGTCGTGTTCGGTCTCGATCGATCGCGGTCTGGTGGACCTGAACAACCGCGCCCCGATCGGCACGATGATCGTTCCCGAGCCCGGTACGCGCGACCTGGAGGGCAACCCGGTCATCGTCGTCGAGTTCGACGAACTCATCGACGTCTCGGCGTTCCAGGGTTCGTCGACGTCGTCGACCCCGATCCGGTACTTCATCCGTCGAACCGATCCGGTGACGGGGGAGCCGGACCAGTCGAGTCCGCCGGTCGTCATCCCGGGCGTGCCGCTCGCCGAAGCCGTGCTCGGTGCGAATCCGAAGACTCGAATCACCCTGCAGCCGCTCATCGACCTGCCGTCGTCGAGTTGCGTCGAGGTGCTGATCACCGACCAGGTGCGTGACCTGTCCGGCACTCCCGCGCAGGTCGACTCGTACCGGTTCTACACCGCCGAGGGCGAGGCGCAGATCCAGGTCGTGACGGAGTCGTTCACGAGCGGTGATCGCTTCGACAGAACCGTCTCCTCGGCGCGTTGGGGCCAGGGCGGACTCCGCCCGGGTTCGGTCGGCGGCGATGGCTCGTTCGGCGAGTTCGACATCGACGTGCTGCCGCAGGTCGGCGGTGCATACGTTTGGGACACCGACACGGACATCACGTTTCCGAGTGGGAACACGCTGCTCGACGACGGTGACAAGGTCGCGTCGAACGGACGCGCGAACTTCGCGAGGTTCGAGATCCCGAGTGGAAAGATCCTGCGTTTCGTCGGATCCAATCCGCCGGTCATCACGGTCTCCGGTGAGGTCACGATCGATGGCCGCGTCGAGAGCGACGGCTTCGATGGTCAGCTGATCTACCCGGCGCAAGGGCCGCTCTCTCCGACTCCGGGCGGTGCCGGCGGTGCCGGTGGCGTCGGCGCCGGAGTCGGTGGTCGCGGTTCCGAGGCGATCGTGCTCGACGCCGACGGCATCGTGCCGGTCCTGCCGCAGCACATCGCGGCGAACGGCGACGACCTCAATCCGGGTCCGATGTCGGGCTACGCCGGTCAGACGGGTTCGTCGGGTGGCATCGGTGGGCCGATCTACCCGCTGGGAGCCGATCCGAACGTGATCGACAAGGCCGACATCAACCGTCGTCTCAACAACCAGCGAAGCGACCAGCAGATCCCCGGTGGTTCCGGTGGCGGGTTCTTCGCGCCGGGTGGCGATGGCGAGATCACCAACATCCTTCGTCCTGGCCAGCCGCCAGACCGTTACGAGGATCCGATCGCCGGTGGCACGGGGCTAGCCTTCGCGCTGCCGCCGGTCGGGGTCAGTTCCTTCGACCACTTCCTGTTCGGTGGCTCCGGCGGTGGTGGTGGCGGGGCCTGCCCGGTCCTCGTCGACCCCGTGTTCCCCGTTTCCTTCGGCCACTGGACCAACGGTTGCGGTGGCGGTGGGGGCGGCGGCGCCGTCGGCTTCCGCGTCGGGCGGAACATGACGATCACGTCGAACGGCACGATCAGCCTGCGCGGCGGCGACTCGCCTGACAACGCCTCGACGAACGTGTTCGTGCGCGGTTCGTCACCGGGTGGTGGTGGTTCCGGTGGGTGCTTCGTCGCGCAAGTCGGCGGTGTGTTCCTCCAGGACGGCACCATCGACCTGAGCGGTGGACTCGGCGGATCCCACACGGTGGCCGACAGCGGCTTCACGGGCGAGTGCGTGGGCGGCGATGGCGCGCCTGGCTATGTGCGGCTCGAGTCGCCGAGTGCGACCACCGCTGCCCTCGGGACCGTCGTGGGTCTGTCCCCGACCGCCGACAACATCGGCGCGATCCAGGACGCGGACACTCGCTTCGTCGCCCGCTCGACCTGGTATCCGCTGAACGCGATCCTGACGCCGCGCCTGCTGCGCTTCGAGCTGACCGTGCGCATCGGCACCGACACGATCGTCTACACCGACGACGCCGAGTCGCCGAACCTGCCGAACGGCGCCGGCTCGCCGATCACGTTCAAGCTGCAGGGTGCCGACGTCGATCCGGTCGAGTTGATCGCCGACGAGCCGTACGGACCTTGGGTCGACACGACCGCCGAGATGGGCTTCAGCCAGCCGACCGGCTTCCGCTTCCTCGTGATCATCGACACCTCCGTCGAATCGGACGTCGAGATCGAGAAGCTCGAGCTGTTCTACGAGGTCTGATCGACGGCAACGCAGCGGTACACCGCTGCGCTGCTGTGGGCCGGTCCGGGGCGCTTGTTCGCGCCGGGCCAGTTGGTCGTCGACGCGCGAGGTCGCGTCGCGGCCGTGCGGCCCTTTCGCGGCGCGCGTTGCGACTTCCAGGCGATCGTGCCGGGATTCGTGAACGCCCACGCGCACCTGCAACTCGAGCCACTCGCCCGGCCCGTGCGGTCGTTCGTGCCTTGGCTCCGCGCGGTGATCGCCGATCGGTCTCGTCGCAGCCTCGACGATCTCGAGCGCGCTGCCGAGCGCGCGCTCGAGTCCGACTCGCTGTGTCGATCCATCGGGGAGGTCGATTCGACCGGTGCCAGTCGCAGCGCCCTCGCCCGAGCGCGAACCCGCGGGCGTCTCTATCGAGAGTTGTTGGGGTTCGATCTCGACTCGCGGGCGGCGCGTGCGCTGGTTCGTGGCACCGACACGCCGGCGACGCGGCGCTGCCCACGCGGCCTGTCGCCACACGCGCCGTACTCGGTTTCGTCACCGCTGCTCCGTGCGGCGGTTCGGACTCGACGTCCGCTGATGGTCCACGTCGCGGAGAGTCCCGAGGAAGTCGAATTCCAGGCGACCGGACGCGGTCCGTTCCGCGAGTTGCTCGAGGACCTCGATCGACTGCCGCGCGACTTCCGTCCACGGCGGGAGTCTTCCGTGGAATGGCTCGCACGGCATCGAGCGTTGTCGCCGCGCACGGCGCTCGTGCATTGCCAACACATCTCGGACGGAGACCTGGCGCTGATCGTGGATGCGCGTGCTCCGGTCGTCGTGTGTCCCGGGACGATTCGCTACTTCCGCCGCCGGCCGCCACCGCTGGAGGAATGGATCCGCGCTGGCGTGCGATTCGCGCTCGGAACGGACTCGCGCGCGAGTCACGATGGCGACGCGACGATCGTCGGGGAACTCGTCACCGCCCGGCGGCTGTGGCCGAACGTCGAACCCGAGCGCTTGCTCACGGGGATCACCGCTGCCGCCGGTAGGGCGATTGCGCGGCCCGACCTCGGCGTGCTCCGGGTCGGCGGTCCCGCGGACTTCGTCGGCGTCGCCTGGTCGGGACCGACCACGGCGGAGACCCTGTTCGACGGCCTGGCCTCGGGCTCCGTCGAATGCCGTGCGTTCCCGCGAGATCCGCGGTAGCCTGGGGCCGTACCCGAGGCGCCGAACCCGCGTGTGAACCCGGAATTCCTGCAGATCATCGAGAACCACCAACGCTTCTTGCTGGCGGGTCACGAACGACCCGACGGCGATTGCCTGGGTTCCGAGATCGCGATGTTCCACCTGCTCCAGGCGCTCGGCAAGCAGGCCACGATCTGCAATCCGGACTCGCCCGCGTCGTCGTTCGACTACTTCACGCAGCAGACGCCGGTGACGAGCTTCCAGGCCGAGCGCGAGCTTCCCGAGTTCGAAGTCATGCTGTTGCTCGACTGCGCGCACCTCTCGCGCCTGGGTCGCATGGCCGGTGCCGTGCCGAGCGACGCGAAGATCGCCGTCATCGACCACCACGTCGGCAGTGAGCGAGGCGACGGCGCCGTGAGCTTCGTCGACGCGACGGCGTCGGCGACCGGCATGCTCGTCGCGCGGCTCTACGAGCACTACGGCCTCACGCCGTCGCGTGAGGCGGCGGACGCGCTGTTCCTGTCGATCGTGTCCGATACGGGTTGGTTCCGGTACTCGAACACGACGCGCGAGGTGTTCGCGGTCACGTCTCGTCTCACCGAGCTGGGGGTCGAGCCGTCGGAGATCTACGACGTGATCCATCGGCGGAACCACCGCGATTCGGTGGCGTTCCTCGCCGATTCGATCCAGCGTTGCGAGATCGACCTCGACGGTCGCTTCGGTTACGTCGTGCTCGATCGCGCAGCGATCGACCGCGCCGCACGGATCGGCTTCGACCTGGACGCGATCATGGAGCCGCTGCGCTCGGTCGACGGCATCGAAGTGGTCGCGATGTTCAAGGAGAACGTCAAGGGGACGGTCAAGCTCTCGCTGCGTTCGCAGCACGACGTGGACGTCCAGGAGATCGCTTCGTCGTTCGGCGGAGGGGGACATCGGAAGGCAGCGGGAGCCTCGTTGGACTGCGGGTTGGCGGATGCGCTCACATCGGTCCGGCGAGAGGTCGCGAACGCGCTCCGGGCGACCGACGGAGGCGGCTAGTGGCGTTCGCGCTGATCTCGGATCTCCACAGCAACATCGAGGCGTTGACGGCCGTGTTCGCACGGATCGACGAGCTCGGTGTCGAGGAAGTCGACTGTCTCGGCGACATCGTCGGCTACTGCGCCGACCCGGAGCCCTGCGCCGAACTCGTCATGCAGCGGTGCAGCTGGACGATCATGGGCAACCACGACTACGGGTTGTTCCACGAGCTGCGCGACTTCAACCCGATCGCTGCCGAGGCGCTGCTGTATTCGCGGCGGAAGCTGGCGCCGAGTTGGCTGCGCCCGCGTCGACGCCGCATGTGGCGATTCCTCGAAGGGTTGCCGGCCCGGATGGAAGCGCACGGCTACCTGTTCGTGCACGGGTCACCCCGCGATCCGATCATGGAGTACGTGCTCAAGAGCGATGGATTCCTCGAGCCCGAGAAGCTCACCGAGATCTTCTCGCTGATCGATCGGCCCTGCTTCGTGGGTCACACGCACTGGCCCGGTGTGCACCGGCCTGACCTCCATTTCACCCAGGCGACCGACGACGTGAGGGTGATCGAGATCACCGACGAACCCGCCATCGTGAACGTCGGCAGCGTTGGGCAGCCGCGCGACGGAGATCCGCGCGCCTGCTTCGCGGTCGTCGACGACGGCCGCGTCGAGTTCCATCGCGTCGCCTACGACTTCCGCAAGACCCAGGAGAAGATCCTCGCAGCGGGGCTCCACCCGGCGCTCGCGGAGCGGTTGGCGGTCGGCAAATGAAGGTCTCGATCCTGCTGTGCACGGCACCGGCGGAAGAGGCGCGCGCACTCGCGGATCGCCTGCTGCAGGCGAAACTCGTCGCGTGCGTCAACCTCGTCGGTCCCGTCGAGTCCCGCTACTGGTGGGAGGGGCGTGTCGAGTCGGCCGAGGAGACGCTGATGGTCGTGAAGACGGCGGCCGACCGCGTGCAGGCCACGTGCGAGGCGATCGAGGAGTGGCACAGCTACGACACGCCTGAGGTCCTGGAGGTGGGCGTCGCGTCGGGTGCCGCGCGCTACCTCGCGTGGGTGTTCGAATCGACGCGCTGAGCTGTCGGAATTCCGGACAACGGCTTCAGGGGACGACCGGGAAGGGTCGATGACACGAGTGGTTCCGTCCCCCCGATCCGATGATCCTCACGATCCTTACCGCCGCCATTCTCCAAGCTCCCCAACTCCAGGACGACGTGGTGCGACTCCAGTCGGGAACGGAAGTGCGGGGTCGGATCCTGCGCGAGACGGATGACTACATCGAACTCCGTGTCGGTGACGGCATGGTGCTCGGATTCGCCAAGTCGAAGGCTGCGGCGATCCTGCGTTCGGTCGATCGTGATGGGCCTGAGACCGACGAGTCCACGATGCGATCCGAGGACCGAGAGCAGTGGTTCGTGTTGCACGACGCGGGCGGCGAGGTCGTCGGCAGGATGCACGAGACCGTCGTCCGCTCGGACGGGGAAACCCGGATCGGGCAGGAGTGGCACTTCGAGCGAGGCGATCAGGACGTCGCGATGACCGTGCTCGAGACGCTCGACGGTGCAGATCGTCCGCTCTCGTGCTTCTATCACGAGCGGGTCGTCGGACGGCGCGGCGAGGTCGAGTCCGAGCGCGTCGTTCGAGGCGTCGTGGAGGATGGGCAGATCGCGGTGACCCGGCGGTCGACCGACGGGTCGTCCAAGCGTCGCTATGCGTTCGCGGACACGGCCCGATTCCCGCTCGAACTGCGGCACGAGTTGCGCGGCGCATCCGGACGCCGAGTCGGGAGCTTCGAAGTCTACGACCCGCAACTCGAGCAATGGCGTCGGGTCGAGGTCGACGCGGGCTCGATGCGGACGATCGAGCATCATGGGGAACGGCTGCGGGTCAAGATCGTCGCGGTCGATCCCGGCGACGAACGGAGCATCGAGTGGCTGGACGGCGCAGGTCAGTGTGTCCGACGCGAGGTGAACGGCCCGTCGCTCGTGGCCCTGCCGGTCTCGGAGTCACGCGCCGCCGCGCTCGGTGACCGACGATCGCAGGAGTTCGAGTCGAGCCTCGTCACCGAAGCGGACGAGCGCTTCGCCCTCTGGCTGCCGAATCCGATGTGGAGGAACACGTCGACCCGTGCCGGGGAGATCTCGGTCCACGCCGAGATGCTCGATGCGACGATGAGCCTGGTCCTCCTGGATCAGCTCGACTCGTCGGTCCTGCTCGAGTCGGCGGTCGACACCGTCGAGCGTTGGTTGCGGTTGGCGCACCCCGACCTCGAGTTCCGCTCGCGCCAGCACACCGTCCTCCGAGACGTGCACGCTGTCCGATTGCGAGGCGAGTACGAGGTCCGCGCGCGCGGTGGGTCGCAGCGCAGGGTCTGCGACGTCGTCGTGTTCTCACGCGACGACGGTTCGTTCCTCTCGTTCTGCGCCGACGCGCCGCGAGCCGGGTACGAGGAACTCGCCGAGGACATCGAGCGCGTGCTCGGCCGCTTGGAGCTGCGCCGGGAAGGATTCGCGCCGACACCGCAGGGACCGGTGGTCGGCAAGCGCTGAGTCAGGTTCCGAACAGGCCGAGGCCGCATCGGAACCGCGCCGCTTCGGCGATGTGCTCCGCGCCGACGCGACGCGCGCCGCCGAGGTCCGCAAGGGTCCGGGCCAGTCGGAGGACGCGGGTGCGCCCGCGGCCCGACATCCGGTGCAGCCGGAGGACCCGCTGCAGAGTCGACTCCGCCGCCGCGTCGAGTCCGACGGCGTCTCGCAGGCCCGCGCCCTTGAGTCGGTCGGACGGCCCGAGTGCGCGTGCGGTCGCGGCGGCCCGTGCGCTCTCGACCCGCCGGCGCAGCGCCGACGTCGACCACGTCGGGTCGGGAGCCGCGCGATACTCGTGCGGTGCGAGGGGTGGGACCGACACGATCAGGTCGAATCGGTCCAGCAGAGGTCCCGACACGCGCGCGCGGTAGGCCGCGCGCTGGCCGGCCGAGCACCGACACGCGTGCGCCGCGTCTCCGGCGAACCCGCACGGACACGGGTTCATCGCTGCTACCAGCGTGAAGTCTGCCGGCATCGTCGTGGTTCGAGCCGCGCGGCCGATCGTGATGTGTCGTTCCTCGAGTGGTTGGCGAAGCCCTTCGAGAGCCTCGCGTCGGAACTCGGGGAGTTCGTCGAGGAACAGAACGCCGTGATGTGCCAGCGTCACCTCGCCGGGCCGGGGGACCGAACCGCCCCCGAGCAGGCTTGCGGGAGAGCTGCTGTGGTGCGGTGCGCGAAACGGTCGCCGGACGGCCTGGAGCGATGTCTCCGTGTCGATCGTCGATCGCACCCGGAGGATCTCCAGCCGTTCCGTCGCCTCGAGCGTCGGCAGGAGGCCGGCGAGTCGTCGCGCCAAGGCGCTCTTGCCAGAACCCGGGGGGCCGACCAGGAGAACGTTGTGCCCGCCGACCGCGGCCGCGCAGAGTGCACGCTTGGCGCTCTCGAGTCCGTGCAGGTCCGCGAGGTCGAGGTCGGAGGTGTCGGGCTCTGGCAGCGCCGGTGACCGCGGTGTGGGCTCGGGGCGCTCGGCGAGGTGCGTGAACGCGATGGCGTCGACGAGCCGTTCGATCGGATATGCGAGCACTCCCTCGATCTCGGCAGCCTGCGTCGCGCTGGCCGCCGCCGCCAGCACGATCGGTCGGCCGGAGTCTCGCGCGGCCAACGCGATCGGTACGATGCCCCGGGCCGGTAGCACGCGTCCCTCGAGCGTGACCTCGCCGACCGCCGTGACGTCGGCGAGGCCCGCGCGGCTCGCCTGTCCGTTCGCCGCCGCCAGCGCGAGGGCGAGCGGCAGATCGAACGATGTCCCGGTCTTCGGCAGGTCGGCGGGGGCGAAGTTGACGATCGGTACACCGCGCGGCGGCGGCAGCCCGGCAGTGCGGAAGCCGTTCAACACACGGTGGATCGACTCGCGCACGACGCGATCGACCGACCCGAGCACCTGCACACCCCTGCCGTCGCCGTGCATGATCGCCTCGATCGTGATCGGAAGCGCGTCGACGCCGAGGACGACTGCGGATCCGACGGCCGCCGGCTCGGTCTGCGGGAGGGTCAGTTGCATGACCTTCTCGTGGACGACGCAGACCGACGGTGACGCAGCGAATCGAGAATCCGGACTCAGCGGAGGTTCGCGAGGACCCGGAGGATCGCGCCGATTCCCGCACGCGAGCTCGGGTGCAGTTCGGGCAGTCGGGTCGTCGTGCCGGGGAGTTCGGCGTGCACCAGGTCTCGACCGAACGCGATGATGGCCACTTCCGGGTCGAGGTCCCGCAGCGCGTGGACCGCACGCTCCGCGAGTGACGTCGGAACGTCCACGAGGATCACGGCGTCGTGACCGCCGCGCCGGAAGAACGCCGCGCGGGCCTCCGCGAGCGTCTGGGCGATGTCAGCGGCGAGATCGTGGCGGGCCAGCCCATCGGCCAGGAGCTCACCCGCGCGCGGCTCCGCGCACACGACGAGGAGATCGGGGCATCGGTCGGCAGGACTCGCCATGCCGAAGCCATCGGCACGATCGCGTCCCGGGTCAAGCCGTCCTGACGGCGCGGTCGATGTCTCTCTTGTCATGGACATCACGCGGAATCCCAGGCTCGTCCACTCCGTGCTCGCGGGGCTCGTCTTCACCGGTCTCGCGAGTTCCCAGTCGCTCGACCTGCCTCCGAGCCATGCTTCGATCTCGGGCTCGGGATCGACCAACGTCCCGTTCGGCCGCTCGATCCCGACACGGGCGCAGTTCGTCTACGACGCGAGCCTGTTCGGTGGTCAGCCCTGGACCTTCGGCACGATCGAGTTCCGCGTCCAGGAGACCATGACGGCCGGCGCCAAGGGTGTCGACCTCGAGATCCTCGCCTCGACTTCGCCCAACTCGGTGATCGCGACGCAGCACTCGTTCGCGGCGAATCGTGGTGCCGACGAGACGACGGTGTTCTCGCGCAAGGTGCTGACGCTCCCTGCGGCGGGCACGGGCGCCGATCCGAACCCGTTCGACGTGACGATTCCGCTCGACACGCCGTTCACGTTCGATCCGAGTTCTGGCGGCTCGCTCGTGCTCGAGTTCGTGGTCTACGGCCAGCAGCCGTTCGCCTACACGCTCGACACCGCGTTCGTCTGCGACAGTCCTCGCGGTGGGTATGGACCAGCCGGCTGCGGTCCGGTCGGTGGACCGACGCTGAAGGCGGACAGCTTGACGACGCAGGTCACGTGGGGGAACGCGCTGAACCTGCGCGTCTACGACGCCACGCCGGGGGCGACGACGGCGATCAGCTTCGGCTACATCGAGTCGGGAACCTGGAACGGTATCCCGATCCCGTTCGACCTCAGCGTCATCGGCGCGACCGGGTGCTCGCTGTCGATCGACGCTCGCTACACGTTCGGGCAAGTGGCAGACGCAACCGGCACCGGGCAATTGACGATGTTCCTGCCGTCTCAGCCGAACCTGGTCGGGCAGTGGATCCGGTTCCAGGGCTTCTCGCTCGACCCGGGTGCGAACGCGCTCGGTGTCACGACGAGTCAGGCCTACAAGGTGCAGGTCTGCGGTTGGGAGCCGGTCGCCAGGGTCTACTCGAACAACACGACCTCGGCGACCGGGCTGCGCGAGATCGGCACCGCGCCGGTCGTTCGCCTTCGCTAGTCAGCGGACGGACGCGGACGTCGCGTGTTCGAGCAGCCACTCGGCCGCTCGGATCGGCATGTAGTGGTCGCGGTAGAACTGCAGCATCTCGACCGGTGACTTGACCGTCGTGGTCGAGCCCGCCAGCACGCCACGCCACGCGGCCGGAAGGTGCGAGGGATCGAAACCGAACGCGAGCGTCGGGACACCGAGCGCCGCGTACTCGTGCAGCCGGAAGCAGAGCGAACCCGTGCCTTCGAGGTAGATGCCCGCATAGCCGTGTTGCAGCGCTTCCCAGGTCTGCACGGCCGGCAGTCTGGGCCCGACGACCTCGACCCGGAAGTTCGGTTCCAACGATGCCAGCTGCTCGAGCCAGCGCCGTCGGCGGCCCGCGTACCGTGCGTGCTCGACGGCCCCCGCGAATCGAAGGCATGGGAGGCGCTCGCGAGCGTCGGGGGGTCGCAGGAAGTGGTCCATCTCGTCCAACACTTCGGCCTCGAGGACCAGCGCGTGGTAGAGGAACGGGAAGGCCTCGATGTTCGACTCGAGATGTGTCGGACGCCACTCGCGCTTGAGGCGGACGTCACCGAGCTCGCACAGCTCCGGCGCGATCCAGTGGCTGTCGTCCGCCATGTCGACCAGCACGCTCTGGCTGGCGTGCGGCAAGTTCTCGGTCAACCAGTCCGCGCGGATCCTGGCCTGGTCCGGGTTCAGCGTCGACAGGAACGGATCGTCAGGATCCGTCGGGTGGTCACCGAATTCGCCCGCGGCCCTGGTTCGCATCTCGTCGCCGAACGACGCGGCGACCACGACGAGGTCGGCCGCGAGGTCCGGCGTATCCGTGCGTGCGGCGACGGCCTCGGCCAGGACCGGTCGCAGTGGACCGTTGTGGAAGTACTCCACGTCGTGCCCGAGCGTGAGCAGTCCGAGGGTCGGACCGATGAAGTTTCCCCCGACGTCGACGACTTGGATGCGCATCCTCCG
>JAGQQZ010000359.1 GCA_020425915.1 Planctomycetota bacterium
ACTCGATCAGAGTCGTCACATCCACCGGAACGCCGACGTCTTCACCACACACGTCACCCGCGCACCGACCTCGACCCCCAACTCCGCGACCGCGCCACGTGTCAACTCCGCGCGCAACACCGCATCCTCGCCCACGCGCACGTGCGCCAGCAATCGTCCGTGCAGATCCGACACCCGCTCCACGACGCCCTCGAGTTGATTGCGAGCCGACACGCCCGTCAGCTTCGCGCGCGCGATCATCACGTCTTCCGGTCCGACCACCACGCGGGCGACCGTGCCGGTCGACACCGGACGGAACGGCAGCACGACGACCTGATCGCCGATCCGTGCGCGAACGTGATCCCCCTCCTCGTCCGGCCACTCGACCTCGACACGCACGCTGCTCTCGGTCGACAGCGCGACGGTCGCGTGCGGCGTCCGACCGAGGACGTCGAACACCTCGCCATGACCGCACAGCTCGCCGTTCGCGAGCACGACGATCTCGTCGGTCAGCTCGAGGATCTCCGCGAGACTGTGGCTGACGTACAGCACCTCGACGCCGAGCGACTCGTGGACCCAGCGCAGGTACGGCAGGATCTGCTTCCGCAACGCGACGTCGACCGATGCGAGCGGCTCGTCCATCAGCAGCAGGTCCGGCATTGCGAGGATCGCGCGGCCCAGCGCGACGCGTTGGCGCTCGCCGCCCGAGAGCTCGGCGGGGCGACGTGCGACGAGCGCGCCGAGTTCGAGCGCCTCGACGACGGCGGACGGCTGGATCCTGTCGCGCGCGCGCCCGCGGTAGCCGTAGCGGAGGTTCTCACCGACGTCCAAGTGCGGGAACAGCCGGAGATCCTGGAACACGAGCCCGACGCGGCGTGCCTCGGGTGGCACCGCGATTCCACGGGTTCGATCGAACACGACATGATCGGAGATCGCGATGTGCCCGTCCGTCGGCGCGACGAGCCCGGCGATCGCGTGGAGCAGCGTGCTCTTGCCGCTGCCGTTCTCGCCGAACAACGCGGTGATCCCAGAGCGGGTCTCGAACGCCGCCGTGAGCGAGAAGTCACCACGCCGCACGGTCACGTCGACGGCGATCGTCACGCGTGCCCCCCACGCGGCGCGCGACGCAACAGCCACTCGCTCGCGAACGCCGCCACGACCGCGATCGTGATGCAGATCCAGGTCGCGCGCCATGCCATCGCGTCGCCATCCGCCCGCTGCAACGCGGTCCAGATCGAGAGCGGCAGGGTCCGCGTCTCGCCGGCGATGTTGCCGGCGAACGTCATCGTCGCACCGAACTCGCCGAGACTCCGGGCGAAGCAGAGCACCGCGCCCGCGACGCAACCGCGCAGCGCGAGCGGCAACGTGACGGTCCACCAGACCCGACCGCGGGACGCACCGAGCGTTCGGGCCGCCTGTTCCAACCCGGGATCGACCGCCTCGAACGCCTGCCGCATCGTCCGCACCATCAGCGGGAACCCGAGCACCGCGGCGGCGAGCGCGGCTCCCCACCAGGTGAACGGCAGCTGGATCCCGATCGAGTACAGCCACCCACCGATCGGTCCGCGCGGCCCGAGCAGCACGAGCAGCAGGTAGCCGATCACGACCGGCGGCAACACCAACGGCAAGACGACGAGGGCTTCGACGGCTGCTCGCAGCCCCGCGCGTTCGGTGCGTGCGAGCCAGTACGCGAGCCAACCGGCCGGTCCGGCGAGCGCCAGGACCGCAACGAGCCCGACCTGGAGCGACAATCTCAGTGCGTCGAGTTCCGCCTCGGTCACGTCAGTCCACCGGCACAAAACCCTGCCGCGCGAGGATCTCCTTCGCGACCGGCCCGGTCATCGCCTCGAAGATCGCGCGGCCCCGCGGCGTCGCGCCGGTCAGCAGACACACCTCGTAGCGGACGGCGACATCGTCGGGCAGCTCCTGGACGATGTGGATCCTCTCGCGCGCCGCCTTCGCGTCCGTCGCGTACACGATCCCGATCTCACACGCTCCGGTCTCGACCAGCGCGAGCGCGTGCCGCGCGTCGACTCCCGGCGCGATCCGATCGGCGACGTCGTTCCACAGACCGAGCTCCTGGAGAGCCTGCTTGGCGTAGCGGCCGAGCGGCACGTGTTCCGGATCCCCGGTCGCGAGCAGCCCCTCGAATTCGTCGAGCTTGGCGCTGTGACCGTGTGGTCGGACCACGACGATCCGGCTCTCCGCGAGTGGCCGCCGCTCCGCGACCAACCCGTCCGCGGCGAGCGCGTCGACCCACTCCGAGTGCGCGGACACGAACACCGACGCCGGTGCGCCGTTCATGATCTGCCGCGCGAGCGTCGACGACGACGCGGCCGAGACGACGACGTCGGGCTCGCCGCGCGCCGCGACCAGGGCGTCGACGAACGACTTCGCACTCGCAGCGACGAACACCCGCGCGAAGTCGCGACCCGGGGCGCACGCGCTCGCCGCGAAGGCCAGCAGGCACAGGAGCGCGCTCGCGGCCCGGCTCACGGGATCAGAGGAACGTGTCCCGACCGTTCGACACGATCTGCATCGCGTCGAGGTCGACGTCGTTGCTGCACAGCTCCTCGAGCCACCAGTTGACCTGGTTGTAGAGGCAGGTCACTTCCTTGCAGTTCACGCTCGCGTCGAAGTTGTCGAGCAACGCCGTCGTCGTGCCGACGGCTTCGCGGACCGAGCTGCGATCCTTGTAGGCGTCGCGACCACCGACGCGCGCGTAGCTGACGCCGCGGTAGGCCGGACAGTTGAACGTGCCGTGCGGGTTGACGACCTGGCGCAGCGCCTGCATGTGGCAGACGCGCGGCTGCTTGGTGTAGTCCGCCCAGCTCTGCTCGAGCAGCATCCGCAGGTTCGTGCTCTCGAGCACGCGGAACGTCGGCGTCTCCAGCGCCTTCGCCGCGTCGACCGACTCGCGGATCCGGGCGATGACCTTCTTCAGCTCGCCCTCCATGTGGGCCGGGTCCATGACCTCGGAGCCGGTCTCGGCGCGCTCGAGGAACGGCTTGAACGAGATGTAGTCGAACTGCGCGTCGCGGGCGCGCTTGGTCGCCTCGACGATCTCTTGGATGTTCTCGACGACCCGCGTGTCATCGCGTTCCGCACCCTGCCAGGTGATGACGAACGAGAAGCCCATCTGGAACGCCGGGTTCGCCCGCTTGATCTTCGGGATCCAGGCACAGATCTCGTCGAGCGTCAGCGACTTCTTGCTCGGGTTGTGCATGCGCTGGAACACGTCGTTCGAGCCCGAGTCGAGCGACAGTCGCACCCAGTCGCCCTTGGTCAGGTAGGGCGCGATCTCGAGGATCTTGTCGTTGCGGCTGCCGTTGCTGACGACCGAGACCTGCAGGCGCAGGTCCTCCTTGAGGAATCGCACGAAGTCGACGAAGGTCGGGAACAGCGTCGGCTCGCCGCCGCCGATCAGGATCACGCTCTGCATACCGCGCGCGGCGAGTTCACGCATCTGCGAGCGCAGCACGGCGTCGTCGTGCTTGACCTTCTGGTTGAGGATGTCCCAGTCGATGCAGTGGTCGCAGGCGTAGTTGCAGGCGGTCGTCAAGTCGAGGTTGATCGACAGCGGCACCAGGTCCTGGATCACCGGATCGGGCTGCCCGCTCGCGCGCGCCTTGCGCAACGCGCGCTGCCACTTCACGTAGTCGACGACGTGCGACCAGAGCGCCGGTTGACGGAGCTTGGCCGTGAAGTCGTGGATCGCCTCGCCGCGGCGTCCGCTACCAGGCCGCGACGACGTCGCGGAAGAAACGGGCGCGGTCGTGGATGCGGTCGCTTTCGCGCTGGATTCGGTCATTCGTTGGCTCCCTAACGAGATCGGCGAAACGATACACGAGCGCCGCCAGAGGGTCATCAACTTCGAGCCGGACTCCGTTCGCCGAACCGAAGATCGCGTAGTCGGCCATCCGGATCTCCCGTACGACGCGCCGGCCGTCGATCTCGACCCACGCGGGCCGCGGTTGCGACTCGTGTCGTTCGAGGGTCAACCGAGCGCGCAGTTCGCCGGCCGGCCCCACGAACCGCAACGTCACCTCGTTGGCATCGGCGGTTTCCGCACGGGTCGCGAACGCCACCTCGACCTCGGTGCCGTCGTAGTGCAGCGGGGTCACGGCCTGCACGACGCTCAGCAGATGGGACAGCGAGTCGACGACGGCATCGAGACCCGTTCCGCTCGGCGACAGCATCATCCGCACGTCGAGCGCCGGGACCGCCGGGCGATCCGGCCAGATCGCGTCGAACACGGGCAGGAAGCACGGCCATTGGCAGTTCTCGAACAGCACGAGACCGCGCTCGACGAAGCCACGGCAGAGGGCACCGATCTCGTCGGTTCGCGCCGGAGTGACGATCGGCTTCTCGCAGTAGACGTGCACCGACGCCTCGAGCCCGGCGCGGATCGCATCCGCGTGGGTCTCGTGCGGCGACGCGACGACGAGCACGTCGAGGTCGCCCGGCGCGAGCAGGCCATCGACGCCGAGACGCGCGTCGACCGGATGCCCGAATCGATCCGTGAATTCCCTCGCCGCCTCGCGCGTGCGCGCATCGTCCCGACCGGCGACGGCCGACACCTCGAGCCCGGCGTGTTCGAACCAACGCGCGAGGAACGGCCCGAGCCCGTTGCGATGCCGCCCGGGTCCGAGGATGCCACACCGAATCTGCCGCGCCGTCATGCGTCGACGATTATGCGCGTTCGGCGCGCCGAAGGCTCGCGGACATTCGCCGCGCGCAAGGGTGGAGTCGCCGCCGCCTTTCCGCTACAGAACACGCATGGCAGTCCAGACGAGCACCAAGAAGCCGAAGAAGAAGTCGAAGACCAAGGACAAGAAGAAGGCCCGCAAGGTCACGCTGGCCCGCCTCGCCGACAAGCACGACCTGTACGAACGGGCGGTGCAAGGACCGGAAGAGGACTCGAAGTTCTTCGCGCGCTACTACAAGAAGTACGTCGGCTACCCCGCCAAGGTGTTCCGCGAGGACTTCTGCGGCACGGCGCTCCTGTCGAGCCACTGGGTCATGCGCAAGCCGGACCACGTCGCGATCGGCGTCGACCTCGACGGCCCGACCCTCGAGTACGGCCAGGAACGCCACGTCGACCGACTCACCGAGCACGAGCAGTCACGGATCACGCTGATCCAGGACGACGTCCGCAACGTCAAGGGCCCGAAGGCCGACATCCTCTGCGCGCTGAACTTCAGCTACTGCGTGTTCAAGCAGCGCGACGAACTCCGAGCCTACCTCGCGAACTGCTTCGAGTCCCTGGCTCCCGACGGGCTCCTGTTCCTCGACTCCTGGGGCGGCAGCGAGACCCAGGTCGAGCAGGTCGAGGAACGTGAAGTCGACGACTACACGTACTGCTGGGATCAGCACAAGTTCGACCCGCTGACCTACAACGCGGTCTGCAAGATCCACTTCGAGTTCAAGGACGGCAGCCGGCTCAACAACGCGTTCGTCTACGACTGGCGCCTGTGGACGCTGCCCGAGCTGCAGGAGCTCTATCACGAGGTCGGTTTCGACGACGTGCACGTCCTCTGGGAAGGCACCGACAAGAAGTCCGGTGAGGGCAACGGCGTGTTCCGCCGCGTGAAGACCGGCGATGCCGACGATGCGTGGATCGCGTACGTCGTCGGACGCAAGAGCAGGTAGGTCGGGGCGCCGCGCGAGGTCGACCTCCCGAGCGGCTCGCAACGACGGAGGGCGAGGCGGAGGAACGGTCGCGGGCGCACGCCGGACCGAACGTGCGTCGGCGCTATCGCCCGGCGATTCGGCGCGCGCCCGCCAATCTGCCTGCAACTCGGGTGTCGATCTCACCCGAACGCCACGTGCCGGCGGGCGCCCGCCGCCCGCGATGAGATCGCCCCCCGTTCTGCCGTTGACCCGAGCGCCCGTGAGCCAGCGACACCCCCCGCAATTCCCACTCGTCGTTTTCGTTGCAGTCCTGCTCCCGACACCGAATGATCCCCCTCCCCTCGGTTCGCCCTCGATCCCACAACGAAGCCTGATCCCATGAAGACGATCGTCGTACTCGGCGCCGGCAAGATTGGCCGGATGGTCGCCCACTTCCTCGCCAACCACGGCGGCTACGAGCTCCGCATCGGTGACTCGAGCGAGCAGGCCGTCGAGAACATCGTCGCGGAGTGCGACAACACGACCGGTTTCCGGATCAACTTCACCGACACGGCCGACCTCGACAAGCTCATGGACGGCGCCGACGCGGTGATCTCGTGCGCGCCGTTCCACTGCAACCCGATCATCGCCGAGCAGGCCAAGCACAACCGCGTGCACTACTTCGACCTGACCGAGGATGTCGAGGTCACGAAGAAGGTCGCGGCGCTGGCCGAGGGTGCGGAGTGCGCGTTCGTGCCGCAGTGCGGTCTCGCGCCCGGCTTCATCACGATCACGGCGGTCCACCTGATGAGGCAGATGACCGACGTGTCGGACCTGCGCATGCGGGTCGGAGCGCTGCCGCGCTACCCGAGCAACATGCTGAAGTACAACCTGACGTGGAGCACCGAGGGACTCATCAACGAGTACCTCCAGCCCTGCGAGGTGATCTTCAACGGGGAGCTGCGCACCGTGCAGGCGATGGAGAACCTCGAGCGGATCACGATCGACGGCGTCGAGTACGAGGGCTTCAACACCTCGGGCGGCCTCGGCACGCTCGCCGAGTCGTTGCTCGGCAAGGTCAGGAACGTCAACTACAAGTCGCTGCGCTACCCCGGCCACAACTACCTGATGAAGTTCCTCCTCACCGATCTGCGGATGCAGAACAAGATGGAGGAGCTGTGCCAGATCTTCGACGACCGGCTGCCGACCACGTTCCAGGACCAGATCGTGATCTTCGTCAGCGCGACCGGCATGTTCCGCGGCAAGCGCACCGAAGCGACCTATGCGCGCACGATCTACCACCAGGAGATCGACGAGCAGAACTGGAGCGGCATCCAGATCACGACCGCGGCCGGCGTCTGCGCGGTCGCCGACATGCTGTTGCACGAGCAGCTCCCACAGCGGGGCTTCGTCCGGCAGGAAGAAGTCGACTACACCCAGTTCATCGCCAACCGCTTCGGCAAGTACTACGCCTGAGCCCCGCGATGCGACGTCGCCCGATCCTCTCGCTCGGCGTCGCCTGCGCACTCGGCGCCTGCGCGATCGCACCGCAGGGCCGTGACCGGTTCGCCGACGAGCCACCGACCAAGGTGCAAGCGCTGATCGGCGTGTCGGTGTTCCAGGACCTCGACACGCAGCGCGCCGATCCCGGCGACCCGAGCCGCATCGCCGAGACCGACGTCTCGCAGATGCCGATGTTCGGTCTCTACGGCCAGGAGCAACTCGGCGGCGAAGGCGTCGAGGTCGGCTTCGAGGGTGGCGTGATCGTGAGCTGGTGGCGCGACCAGGCGACGATCCGCGACGCGGGATCGGGCTCGATCGTCGCCGAACTCGACCAGGAGCTGATCGTCACCGACCTGTCGGCCGGGCTCTACGCGAGCACGCTGCTCGGCTCGCGCGTGCGCGTCTACTTCGGCGCCGGCCCGCTGATGATGTTCGCCACCCAGCGCACCGAGACCGAACTGTCGACGACGCGCGACTCCGAGTTCGGCCTCGGCGGCTACGCCCGCACCGGATTCGAATGGGTGCTCGACGACGGCTCGATGCTCGGCCTCGGCGCGCGCGCGTTCCGCACCAACCTCGAATTCGACACGGCGTACCCGGGCGTCGATCTCGAGGGCATCCAAGCGATGCTGACGTTCACGCAGTGGTTCTGAGCGCGAACCCCGACCGTCCCCATCATTAGCACGGGCCGAATCGGGCAAACCACCCCGGCACCTTCTCGCCCGATGCGGTGCCGGGTAACATCCGCCGCATGCTGGGCCTCACTCTGCTCGCGCTGTGCCAGGTCACTCCGACCGACGCATCCGCGCATCGCGAGACCCAGCCCGACCCACCGGCGCTCTTCCGCGAATCGGAGGACGCCGCCGAACGCGGACTCGCGTGGCTCGCAGAGCAGCAGTCCGAGCGCGGCTACTGGCAGGCCGACGTCGGACACAAGCGGATGGACGGCTACGTGCTGCTCCGCTCGGCCGAGTTCAACGAGCGGATCCACGAGGGCCACATCGGCGTCAGCGCGATCGCCGGGATCGCGTTCCTGGCCGGCGGCCACCTGCCGAACCGCGGCACCTACGGCAAGAACGTCCAACGCTGCCTCGACTACGTCTGCGCGCACACCGAGGACTCGGGGATGATCACCGACGGCGGCACGCGGATGTACAGCCACGCGTTCGCGACGCTGTTCCTCGCCGAGATCTACGGCATGTCGGGCGACGAGAAGACGCGCCTGCAGCTCGAGCGCGCGGTCCACCTGATCGTCGACTGCCAGAACGTCCAGGGCGGCTGGCGCTACAACGCGTTCACGCCCGAGGCCGACGTGTCCGTGACCGTCTGCCAAGTCCAGGCGCTGCGCGCCGCGCGCAACATCGGCGTCGAGGTGCCGAAGTCCACGATCGACGCGGCCGTCGCGTTCATCAAGCGCGCACGCACGCCACACGGCCACAACCAGGGGCTGTTCTACTACAAGAACGAAGGCCGCTCGGCCCGCACCAAGAACACCGAGTACGCGATCAACGCCGCCGCCGCGACCGCGCTGTTCGCGGCCGGCGTCCACGAGGAGAAGTTGTTCGCCCCGGTCCTCGACTTCCTCGAGGACGGCTACGGCCAGGTGCACGACTACTACGCCGACCACTACTACTACTGGTACGGCAACTACTACGCCTGCCAGGCCTTCTTCCAGGCCGGCGGCGTGCGCTACGAGCGCTTCCAGGACCGCATCTGCCGCGACCTGATCCGCAGCCAACGCGGCGACGGCCGCTGGGTCAACTCGACCGGGCCCGGCGACGCGTTCTCGACGGCCGTCGCCTGCATCGTGTTGCAGATCCGGCGCCAGTTCCTTCCGATCTTCCAACGCTGACCCGGCCGTCTCCCGGCGGCGCACGGAAGCCCGCACGACATGCATCGATCCCTCTGCCTCGCCGCCCTCGCCGCGGTCCTGACCGCTCCGCTCGCGGCCCAGGAGTTCACCCTCGACAACGTCCTGACGAACCCACTCGCGTTCGTGCCGCGGTTGCCGACCGTGATGTGGATGACCGGCGAACGCGCGTTCACGCGGATCGACCGCGGGGAGGAACGCGACGAGGTCGTCCGCGTGAACCTCGACGACAACCCGTCGGAGGTGCTGTTCACGTCGCAGGACCTGCACACGGCGTTCGACCACGAAGCGACCGACGCGAAGCACCTGCCGCCGTTCTCGTGGGTCGACAAGACCACGATCCGCGTCGAGCTGCCGGACGGCGTCTACCACTGGGACCTCGCGAAGGCGCAGCCGCACAAGACGCTCGCGTTCGTCGAGGGCGCGACGGCCAGCGCGATCGCACCCGGTGACCGGCACGCCGCCTTCGTCAAGGACGACGACCTCTGGATCCGCAAGCCGTCGGGCGACCTCCACCGCGTGACCTGGGACGGCAAGGACGGCGACATCGTCTACGGCGGCGCCGCGCACCGCGCCGAGTTCGGCATCACCGACGGGCTGTGGTGGGACCCGACCGGCCGCTGGCTCGCGTTCTCGCGCGAGGACATGCGACCGATCGCGATCTATCCGTACGTCGACTACGACACGCAACCGGCGTCGCGGAAGCACGGCCGCTACCCGATGGCCGGCCGCGCCGACTCGCAGGTCACGATCGGCGTCTACGACCGCGAGAACGATCGGCTCGTCTACCTCGCCCACGACGACGACGCCGACCTCTACTGGACCAACGTCACGTTCGCGCCCGACGGCCGCGAGGTCTTCGTCGCCCTGGTCAACCGCGGCCAGAACCAGATGCAGCTCGTCGCGTTCGACACCGCGACCGGCGACCGCAAGCACACGCTGTTCGAGGAGTCCGACGCCGAGTGGGTCGAGCCCGAGCACGGTCCGATCTTCCTGCCGAACGACGACACGCGCTTCCTGTGGTTCTCGCCGCGCGACGGCTACGAGAACCTCTGGGTCTACGACCGCACCGGCAAGCTCGAACGGCAGCTGACGAAGGCCCGCTTCGACCTCGCGTCGTTCGGCGGCTTCACCGCCGACGGCGCGCACTGCTACGTCACCGGCAGCGGCGACGACCCGCTGCAGATGCACCTGTGGCGCGTCGAACTCGCGTCGGGCGCGATGACGCAGCTCACCCAGGGCCGCGGCCGCCAGGCCTGCCTCGTCTCCGACCACGACGATCTGCTCGTCCGCTCGACCAGCGCCGAGAACCCGGGCACGCTGACCCTCGTCCCGCACGACGGCGACGCCCGCGAGCTCGCCAAGGCCGAG
This sequence comes from Planctomycetota bacterium, assembly GCA_020425915.1. Lineage (GTDB taxonomy): Bacteria > Planctomycetota > UBA1135 > UBA1135 > UBA2386 > JAGQQZ01. The sequence continues at coordinate 10,337 of JAGQQZ010000359.1, forward strand.
GACCCGCTCGCCAAGATCGACACCGGCAGCCACGAGTTCTTCACCGTCACGGCCGACGACGGCGAGACCGTGCTGCACGCCGCGTTGCTGAAGCCGCCCGGCTTCGACCCGAACCACAAGTACCCGCTGATCCACTACGTCTACGGCGGCCCCCACTCACAGCTCGTCACCGACACACCCGGCTGCGGCTTCAACCTGTGGCTGCGCTACATGGCGAGCCGCGGCTACCTCGTCAGCTGCGTCGACAACCGCGGCACCGACAACCGCGGCATCGAGTTCGAGCAGTCGATCCACCGCCACCTGCCGATGCACGAGGTCTCCGACAACGCGACGGTCATCCGCCACCTGATCGACCGCGGCTTCGTCGACCCGACCCGGATCGGCGTCCACGGCTGGTCGTACGGCGGCTACATGACGCTCAACCTCATGCTCCGCACCGACCTGTTCGCGGCCGGCGTCGCGGGCGCACCGGTGACCGACTGGTCACGCTACGAGACCGGCTACACCGAGCGCTACATGGACACGCCGCAGGAGAACCCCGAGGGCTACACGGCGGCATCGACGCTGCCGCTCGTCTCGAAGCTCCACGGTCGTCTGTTGTTGATCTCCCCGTCGGACGACCACACGGTCATGCCGTCGCACTCGATCGCGTTCCTCGATCACTGCATCGACGAAGGCGTGCTGATCGACCACATGGTGTATCCGATGCAGCAGCACGGCCTGCGCGGCAAGGATCGCGCGCACTTCTACCGGTTGATGACGCGGCACTTCGAGGAGCAGCTTCCGGTCGAGCACGCGGCGGACGAGGCGGCCGCGCGGAAGTAGGTAGTCGGCGGGTTCGTCGGCGGCGTGCCTGGCTCCCGAGCGCTCGGGATCAAAGGCAAGACGCGGGGGCTCCCCCCGTTTGCCCCGTCACC
>JAGQQZ010000360.1 GCA_020425915.1 Planctomycetota bacterium
CGGTCCTCGGCGCGGTGGCGACGCGAATCACACGAGATCACCTCGATTGGCACGGCTCGCTCGAGGCCTACCACGGTGCCAAGGGAAACGCCCTCCGAGCCGCGCGCGCGTTCGTCGTCACGGCGGCCGACGATCCGGTCGCGGCCGCGATCCCGGTCCGCGCGAGCCGCGTGCTGCGCTACTCCGACGGAGCACTCGGCGAGATCGGTGTCGAGGCCGACTGGCTCGTCTCTCGCATCGGCGACGCCGGTCGTGTCCTCCACGCCGACGCGACCCGACTGGTCGGCGGATTCCACGTCGAGAATCTCGGCGCCGCGTTCGCCGCGAGTCAGCAGCTCGGTGCGCCGCGACACGCCGCCGCGCTCGCCTTGTGCCGCGTTCTACCGTTGCCGCACCGACTGCAACTTCTCGGCGAACTCGGCGGTGTGCGGGTGTTCGGCAACGCCGTGTCCACCGAGGTGCAATCCACGGTCTCCGCGCTCCGGTCGGTCCACGGACGAATCCACTGGGTCGGCGGCGGGAAGAGCAAGGACGGTCAGTTCGAGCCGGTCGCCGCGCAGGTCGCGCCCTGGATCGCGAGCGCCCACCTGTTCGGAGCCGCCGCTCCCGAATTGGCCCCGCATCTGGGATCGAACGTCCCGACGACCGTGCACGACCGTCTCGAATCGGCGCTCGACGCGGCACACGGGGCGGCACTCGCCGGCGACGCGATCGTATTCAGTCCTGCGTTCGCCTCGTTCGACCAGTACTCGAACTTCAGCGAGCGCGCCGCCGCGTTCGAGGCCTGGCTCGGCCGACGCATCCACACGGACGCGGCTCACGAAGCTACGATCGGAATCGGGCCCGGAGCCCGCCAGCGATGAATCCTCACGAAGCACCGAAGTGCACGGCTTGCGACGCCGCTCCGGCGACCGTGCAGATCCTCGACCTCGAGGAAGGCTCGATCGTGAGCGCGCGATTCCTGTGCGATGCATGCGCGGCGAACAGTTCGCACGGCGCTTCCGCCCAACAGCAGACGTTCCAGCTGTCGACCGAGATCCTCGAGAGCCTGCTCGGCAGTTCGGGCGCGAAGCCCGAATCGCAGCTCGACCCGACCGACATCGCGTGTCCGGGCTGTGGCATGTCGCTGGCCGAGTTCCGGATGCGCGGACGGCTCGGGTGCGCACGGTGCTACGAGGTGTTTCGCATCGCCCTGATGCCGCTGCTCGAGCGGGTCCACGACGCAACCTGCCACCGCGGGCGGTTTCCGGGGCGGATCAGCGCCGAGCTACCAGCTCCGGGGCTCGACGTCACCGAGCTGCGCAACCGGCTCGAGGACGCGATCGCTGCCGAGCAGTACGAGGAAGCCGCGCGCCTGCGCGACGAACTCGAGAAGGCGAACCAGGAATCGGAGGGCGAGAACTCGTGAGCGGCCCGGCCCCACTCGGCGAGTGGCTCCGCGGCACCGGACCCGACGCGGAGGTCTCGATCTGCACGCGCGTGCGGCTCGCGCGCAACGTCCAGGGCTACCGCTTCCCGACTCGGATGACGTCGGAGGAGGCGGCCGAAGTCGACCGGTTCGTCTGCAGCCGGCTGACGTCGGCGGAGACCGGGCTCGACCTGTCGGTCGTCCACCTGCACGACGTCCCGAAGATCGACCGTCAGGTGCTGATCGAGCGTCACCTGATCAGCCGCGAACTCGCCGGCGCCGATCGTGCGCGCAGCGTCGCCGTCGATGACGACGAGTGCATCTCGATCATGGTCAACGAGGAGGACCACATCCGCGCGCAGGTGTTCCACTCGGGCTTCCAGGTCGAGGCGACCTACCGGGACGCGCTGCGGATCGACGAAGCCGTGCTGCGGGTGATCCCGATCGCGTTCTCCGAGGAGTTCGGGTTCCTGACGTCCTGCCCGACGAACACCGGCACGGGCATGCGAATCTCGGCGATGCTGCACCTGCCCGGGCTGGTCTGGGCCGACGACATCGAGCGGGCCTCCAACACGGCGCAGAAGATCCACCTGGCCGTCCGGGGCCTCTACGGCGAGGGCAGCCGCGCGCTCGGTGACTTCTACCAGGTCAGCAACCAGGTCACGCTCGGCCGATCGGACGAACAGATCGTCGAGGACGTCCGAGTCGCGGTCGCTCGGATCATCGCCTGGGAGCGCGAGGTCCGCGCCGCGCTGCTCGACGGCGATGCCCGCGCCCGCACGCTCGACCGGGTGTTCCGGTCGCTCGGCGTCTTGCAGAACGCGCGAATCCTCACGAGCGACGAGTGCCTCGGGTGCCTGTCCGCGGTGCGGTTCGGCGTGGTCCAGGGCCTCCTCCCCGACCTGACCGTCGAACAAGTCAACAGGGTGCTCATGCACGCCCAACCCGGCCACCTGCAGCAGTTCGCGAACGCCGAGCTGACGGCGGTCGAGCGCGACCGCCGTCGGGCGGATTCGGTGCGAGAAATCCTCACCCGATCGCACGGCTGATCGGAGAAGCTCGGGGCGGCCTCCGATGCGGAATTCCGCGTTGCGGCGGTCGTTTCGAGGGCCTAGCTTGCCGTTCGGGCGGGGTCAGGCCTCACCCAATCGGCATAAACTCAGGCAGAGATCGAGCCGAAGAACACCCTGTACCTGAACGACGCCCGCGACTCCTTCGCGGGCACCCACCCGAGGGTAAGCGGAGCACCGAATGTTCGACAGATTCACCGACCGGGCCAAGAAGGTCATGTCCTTCGCCAGGCAGGAGGCTCAGAAGTTCAACCACGAGTACATCGGGACGGAGCACATCCTCCTCGGACTCGTGCAAGAGGGCAGCGGCGTCGCGGCCAACGTCCTCAAGAACATGAGCATCGACCTGGAGAAGGTCCGGCACGAGGTCGAGAAGATCGTCAAGACCGGTCCGTCGATGGTCACGATGGGCCAACTGCCGTTCACGCCGCGCGCCAAGAAGGTCCTCGAGCTGGCGATCGAGGAGCCCAGCCACCTCGGCCACAACTACATCGGGACGGAGCACCTCCTGCTCGGCCTGATCAAGGAGAACGAGGGCATCGCCGCGCAAGTGCTGATGAACCTCGGCGTCAAGCTGGACGACGTCCGCGACGAGGTGCTCGAGTTCCTCGGTGCCTCCGACAGCGGCAGCGACGAGGACGACGAGCCGGAACACCTCTCGTCGTCGACCGCGACCGGCAACACCAAGAGCAAGACGCCGGCACTCGATTCGTTCGGCCGTGACCTGACCGAACTCGCCCGCGAGGGCAAGCTCGATCCGGTCATCGGACGAGAGTTCGAGATCGAGCGCGTCATCCAAGTGCTGTCGCGCCGCACCAAGAACAACCCGGTGCTGCTCGGCGAAGCCGGGGTCGGCAAGACCGCGATCGTCGAAGGCCTCGCGCAGAACATCATCCGCGGCAACGTCCCGGAGATCCTGCGCCGCAAGCGCCTGGTCGTGCTCGACCTCGCGATGATGGTCGCGGGCACGAAGTACCGCGGCCAGTTCGAGGAGCGGATCAAGGCCGTCATGACCGAGGTGCGCCGCGCCAAGGACGTGATCCTGTTCATCGACGAGCTCCACACGCTGGTCGGTGCCGGGGGCGCCGAGGGCGCGATCGACGCCAGCAACGTCCTCAAGCCCGCGCTCTCGCGCGGTGAGGTCCAGTGCATCGGCGCGACCACGCTCGACGAGTACCGGAAGTACATCGAGAAGGACGGTGCGCTCGAGCGCCGCTTCCAGACCGTGAACGTCGAGCCGCCGACGCCGGAGCAAGCCGTCGAGATCCTGAAGGGTCTGCGCGACAAGTACGAGGCGCACCACCGCGTCCAATTCTCCGACGAGGCCCTCGAGGCCGCCGTCGAGCTGTCGAGCCGGTACATCAACGGCCGCTTCCTGCCGGACAAGGCGATCGACGTCATCGACGAGGCCGGCGCACGCCTGCGCATCCGTTCGATGACCCAGCCGCCCGATCTCCAGGACATGGACCGCGAGGTCGAGCGCCTGAACAAGGAGAAGGAAGAGGCGGTCGCCGGCCAAGACTTCGAGCGTGCGGCGGATCTGCGCGACAAGGCCTACCAGATGGCCAAGAAGAAGGAGCAGATCCAGAAGGAGTGGCGCGAGCGCGAAGCCAGCCAGGAGGCCGGCGGCAAGGTCGATGCGGAGATCATCGCCGAGACCGTCAGCAAGATGACCGGCATCCCGCTCAACCGCCTGGACCAGGCCGAAGCGGAACGACTCCTGCAGATGGAGAACGAACTCCGCCGCGACGTCATCAACCAGGACCGGGCGATTTCGGCCGTGTCCCGCGCGGTGCGCCGGACGCGCTCGGGCCTCAAGGACCCGTCGCGGCCGATGGGCTGCTTCATGTTCCTCGGCCCGTCGGGCGTCGGAAAGACCTGGCTCAGCAAGTGCCTGGCCAAGTTCATGTTCGGCACCGAGGACGCGATCATCCAGATCGACATGTCCGAGTACATGGAGAAGCACAACGCTTCCCGCCTGGTCGGGGCCCCGCCGGGGTACGTCGGCTACGAGGAAGGTGGCCACCTGACCGAGAAGGTCCGACGCC
>JAGQQZ010000361.1 GCA_020425915.1 Planctomycetota bacterium
ACCGACTTCGGATCCAAGGCCGCCGGACGGAAGACGTGCGACGGGATGGGCTCGCGACGGAACGCTCGGCCCTCCCATTCGAGCCGCATGCACCGCGGCTTGCCGTGCGCCGGCGCCCAGCTCGCCTGGAAGGCGTGCGACCCCTTGCCCAACCGACGGACTTCGCCGACGACCGGCTCGCCAGTCGCGCTCGCGCAAGCCAGCCAGATCTCACCGTCGATCATGAGTTCGAAGCGGCCGAATCCGACGAACGCGAATCCGATCTTGTCGCGCTTCTCGAGCACGAGTTCGCCGCGCCATTCCGCCAGGAACTGGCCGGCGTCGAGGAACGGTGTCGGTCGCTCACCATCCGCGACCGTCAGCGCGACCGTGCGGGCGAGCCGTTCGTCGGCACGCGCCGCCTCTCCCTCGCCGACCGAGAAGCCGAGCACGAGCCCGGCCTGATCCTGTGACCGGACGAATCCGGCGAGGGCCAGAACCGCGCAGACCGCGATGACGCGCACTAGCGATCCTCGCCGAGGTAGTTCACCGTGTTGTAGATGTCGCCGACGATCTCGGCGCCGTCGGTGCCCTCGAGGTCGTAGTTGATGCGCATCTGCATGACGCGCGCGAGTCCGTCGATCGACAATCGGATCGTGCGGTGATCGGGCATCAGCGTCGCGCCGCGCACGGTCAGGACGTCGCGGTTCTTCTCACTGTCCGTGACCTTCTGGTCCGGATCGCTCGGCTTGATCTCGGCCGAACCGTACGAATCGGACCACTCGTAGTCCCAGACCTCGACGGTGAAGCTCTCGGGATCGGTCGCCAACTCCTCGTCGAGGTCGACGAGGAACTTCAGCTCGAGGAACTGGTCGGTGACCCGCAGGTCCACCGGGATGCGCAACGGCGCCCCGGTGTATCGCACGCGATGGAACGCGGTCTCCTTCGCCGCACGCGTCTGCCAACCCTTGAAGCCACAGAGATAGAGCTGGCCGTCGGCTTCCGAGAAGCGACCCCGCATCAGCGAGGAGTCGAAGCTCAACGGGATCTCCGCGACCCCGCCCTGGACGCGATCGCGGTCGATCTGCGCCAACACGAGGAACAGCTTGCAGGTGCCGTACGACATGTGCAGCAGCCGACCGGCCAACGGCCCCCATCGGTCGCTCGTGACCCAAACCTGACCGCCGCTCGAGTTGTCGACGTCCATCGGGAACCAGCACAACGGGTCGCCGAACTTGGTCGGCTTCGGGTCCATGTGTGCCGTGTCGACGCAGCTCGCGAACATCCCGGGGTGCGAGAACCAGTTGAGTCGGCACTTCGGCATCCACGTCCCCTCGTTGTCGCCGCTCGTCAGCACACCGCCCTTCGACACCGCGATGCCGTTCGGTGCGCGGAGCCCGGTCGCGACGACCTCGAGCTTCTTGCCGTCGGGCGAGACCTTCATGATCGTGCCGTGGTGCGCGACGATCTCGTCGAATCCACGTCCGCCGGGTCGCACCGGGCCGCCCTTGGAGAAGTAGAAGTTCCCGTCCTCGTCCCGCTGCAGGTCGAACGCGAACTCGTGGAAGCTGCGAGTCACGAGAACGTCGTTGTTGAAGTTCTCGAAGTAGTCGATCTCCCCGTCGCCGTTCAGGTCGTGGAGGCGCGTGATCCCGTCGCGGCCGAGCGTGTGGATGACCCCGTCGACCACCTTGAGTCCGAGCGGATCGTGCAGGCCGGTCGCGATCCGACGCCACTCGAGCCGGTCGAGGTCCTCGTCGATGCCGCGGACCTCCCATACGTCACCGTTCCACGTCGAGAGTGCGGCCGAGGTCGGCGACGTGAAGTCGAACGCGGCGAACCGGAGGCGCGAGTGCCACGGATTCTCGTCGGGCACGGTGATCGCGTCGACCGCGTACGGACCGTCGGTCTCGCCGATCCGTCCTTCGGTGACGAGGGTCTCGTTCCACCGTCGGGGTCCCCCGCGCAGGTAGCGCGACGGTTCGACGATCTCGAAGTTGCGTCGCGCGACGGCGCGGAACGCATCGCCGTCCTCGTCGCTGTCGCGCGCGAAGCCGAGCAGCATGAACAGTTCCTCACCCTGGTTGGCGGGGAGTTCGAGCACGACCCGTCGATCGGCATCGATGTGCAGTGCCAGCTCCTCACCGCCAGCGACGCAGGTGTACGAAGCCGTGCGGCGCTCGCGCAGCTCGACCGGTTGATCCGTCGACCAGACATCGATCTCGCTGAAGAACGTGCCGCCCGCGGCACGCTCCACGTCGAACAGCAGATAGCGGAAGCGGCCGAGCTTCTCGCCGTCCTCGTCGGCGATCGACGAGACGTGGCGCCCACCGAAACCCAGGCACTCCGTGTCGACCGAGTCGACGAGTTCCCAGCCGGTCTCCGTCGGATCGCCGTCCGCCGAACGCTCACCAGCGGAGCCGAAGACACGGAACCGCTGCTGTGCCCGCGTGTCTCGATGCCACGAGAACACGTTGATGCGGCCGACGTCGACCTCCTCGCCGAGGTCGATCACGAAGCGCGCGTGCGGCGAATCCGAGAACACGCAACGCGCAGGCTCGTCCTCGTTCTGCGCACACTCACCGTCGACCAACGCATCCGGCTTGGCACCGTTCGGCGCCAGTTCGCCGACCGACTCGATCCACTCGACGGTCGCCCCGTTCGCGGCATCGTCCTTCGATGGCGCGCCGAACGCGCACTCCTCCCAATCCTTCGGGCCGTGGAACCGCACGCGTCCCGGCGGAGGCTCGACGCCGTAGACCGCGACCGTCCGGTCGTCGAGCAGCTCGGCGTCCTCGCCGGCATCGGTCACGTACATGAGCTGACCGTCGTGGTGAATGCCTTCGCACCAAACGGTGCGGGCGATCGCGCGCGCGCGCTCCCCACCCTCGAGTTCGATGTCGCGCGTACCGTAGTGCTCGAACACCTTGGTCCGGCCGCCGACGGTGTAGGCGATCACGGCTTCGTCCCCGCACAGATAGAAGCCGTCGTACCTCCCCCACGAACGCGGCAACGGTCCGTACTTGGAATCGCGCGGGTCGTCGAACCTCCCAGCGTGGGACCAACCCGGCATCGGGCGCGTCTCGAAGACCTTGGCGCCCGTGCACCGCGGAATCGGTCCGTGGCTGCCGTCGTACGGGGTGCCACGGAGTTCGAGGAGTCCGGACTCGAACCCGGCGACGACGCGCAGCAACTCGGTGTCGAACACGACCCCCGCGTCGTCACCGAGACGAACCGCGCGCCCCTTGTAGGCGACGTTGTCGAGATCGAACCCCTCGATCGTCGAGGAGATCACCGGGCCGTAGTCCATCGCGTACCACGGCTTCGACTTGTCCTGCGCGAGCGCGGTGGCGGAGAGGGCGAACGAGAGAGCGGCGGTCGACGACCAGCGTGGGAGGATCATGCGCGGGCGATGCTCGGTTCCGGGCTAGGGGACCGCGAGGATAGCGAAGTTCGATCCCCTCGCACACGCGCGGTTGCGCGATTCAGGACCCCTCGGTCACCATCCCGAGCATGGTCGCGCGCGCCGACGCCGCGTCGACACCGTGCAGCAGGATGCGCATGCCCGACTCCTCGATCGGCGTCTTGCCGGTCCGGCTGCGCCAGGTGCCGTCTCGCAGCACGAGTTCCGCGGTGTCCGCGCTCGGATCGACGCGCACCTCGCAGGTCGACGACTTCCCGCTCGCCGCGAGCTGCTTGTGCTCGTCGTAGCCGTGCATGAGGACGTCGACGAACCGGGCATCGCGAAGATCCCGCACCCGAGCGACCCGGTAGTGCAGGTCGGTCTCGGCCTGGTCGAGCAGCAGGTTGAGCCGCTCGACCCAGATCCGAGCCGTGGCGTCGTCGATCGAGGGCAGGACCTGCTCGGGCTCCACGTCTTCCGGGTACGCGCCGCGGGCAACCAACAGGTACGGCAGCTCGGCCTCCCAAGCTCGACCGTCGACCGAGGTCAGGACGATCGTCTCGCCGTTCTCGCCGAGCTCGCGCTCGACGTCGTTCGCGATGACCTTGCCCTCGCGACAACGGATCGTGAGCGTCGACGTGGCCCGATCGAGCTCGAACGACGCGCGGTCGACCGAGTAGACGGCCGTGGAGAACCAGTCGCGGCGATACTCGGTCGCCTCCACCTCGCGCAGCTCCCGGTCCTCGATCCTCGCAGCGGACAGGAATCGCAGCCCGTCGTAGCCGTCTGCCTCGAGCCGCCGTTGGATCGCGAGCAGCGCGAGGCGGACGCCTTCCGGCGGCGCCTTCGTCGCGCGCCGCAATCGCTCCTGGCGCTCGGCACGCAACTCGTCGAGCTCCGCGATCTTCTCGTCGATCGTCCCGAGCAGCGACTGGCGCGTTTCGATCGCCTGATGCAGCTCGAGCTCGAGCCGCTCGATCGTGCGCTCGAGCTCGGCGGCGTCCGCCGCGACCCGCTCGGCGTGGGCAGCCCTTCCCAAGCGCAACCGCCGGTTGTCGCTCCAGAGCAGCAGGCAGGTGGCGATGCCGCCGACGACCACGATCAGCCCGAGGAAGGCGCGCACGCTCATGCGGCGATCAGACGCTCGCGGACGCCAGATCTTGCATCACTTTCCTTCGCTC
>JAGQQZ010000362.1 GCA_020425915.1 Planctomycetota bacterium
ATGAAGTGGTCGGGGCGGACCAGCCCTTGCTCGGGGTGGTTCCAGCGTATCAGCGCCTCGAAGCCGGCCACCTCGCCGGTGTCGAGCGAGACGATCGGTTGATAGACCAGGTACAGTTCGGCATCGAGGTCGGCGTGGCGCAGGTCGTGCTCGAGCGTCAGCCGCCGCACGGCGGTCTCGTGCATCAACGAGTCGAACACGCGGTACTGGGCCTTGCCGGCCGTCTTGGCCTGGTACATCGCCGCGTCGGCATCGCGGATGACGTCCTCCGGGTCGGTGTAGCCGAGGTCGCTCGTCACGAGTCCGATGCTGGCCGTCGAGACGATCTCGTGGCCGTCGATCCGATAGGGCTCGGCGAAGACCCCGAGCAGCCGCTCGCAGGCGGCCTCGGCCTGGGCCAACTCGCCGGTGTCGTCGAGCAGGAGCACGAATTCGTCGCCGCCGAAGCGCGCGGCCGTGTCGACCTCGCGAATGTGGCGGCGGAAGCGGTCGGCGATTCGGATCAGCAGCGCGTCTCCACTGCCGTGGCCGAGGCTGTCGTTGACGACCTTGAAGCGGTCGAACTTCTTGGGCATGCCACGGAAGTCGCGAATCCGGGGGATCGCGATCGTCACGAGACGATCGAAGAACTCCCACATCCGCGCACCCCGCAGGGTGACCGCGGTCCCGATCGGATAACCATCTCGGATCTTGAAGCTCGCGATCGACTTGCGCGCCACGCGCGTCAACGGCTTCTGGCCGGTGATCGTTGCGAGATCCTTGTTGGCGTGCTCGATGCGCGCCTTGTTTTCGACCGCACGGCCGATCCCCATGTTGACGACGATCTTCAACAGCTTCGGAACCTGCATCGGGTTCTGAAAGCCGAATTGCTCGCGCAACGCTGGAACGACTTCTTCGCGATACTTCGAGAGGAACCGGGGGGGCGGGCCTTGCTCGGTTGTCGTGGTCATGTTCTTAGCGATTGCCAATGAATCGGAAACAGCAGGAAGTCGGCCTCTCAGTCGAACTTCGTGCCACAGGACACGCCGACGCGCACTTTCTTGCCGTCGACGACTTCGATGCGAGTGCGGACACCCTTGCCCGCCTTCTCGCTGAACAGGAGTACGTTGCTGAGGTCGATCGACTGCTCGCGCTGCACGCGACCACCCTCGGGGCTCTGCGCCGTGCGCCGCAGGTGCTTCCAGCGCATGTTGACGCTCTGAACCGTCACGCGGCCGGCGTCGTAGTCGACGTGGAGCACTTCGTGCGGGCTGTCCGACTTGTCGGCCCCGGCGATGACGACGACCTTGTCGCCCTTCTTGATGCGATTGGCCATCAGATGACCTCCTCAGCGAGCGACACGATCTTCATGAAGTTCCGATCGCGAAGCTCACGCGCGACGGCGCCGAAGATGCGGGTGCCGCGCGGGTTGTTGTCCTTGTCGATCAGCACGAGCGCGTTGCGGTCGAACCGGATGTAGCTGCCGTCGGAGCGGCGCACACCGTAGGCGGTCCGGACCACGACGCCACGCACGACGTCGCCGGACTTGACGTC
>JAGQQZ010000363.1 GCA_020425915.1 Planctomycetota bacterium
CGGCGCTGGTCAATCAGGCGACGACCCTGCTCAACATGATCGAAGCGCAGCGGACGCCGCAGCGCACGGGTCGATGGGATCGATTCGCCGACTGGGACGGCACCAACTGACGCGAAACGCGCGACAGCCCTTCGACTGTCGCGCGTATGTTCCCTCCGCTACATCGATGCGGGTCTGCCCGCCTCATCAGTCCGCGCGTGTTCGCGCAACGACCCTTCAAGCAGTGCGGAGTTCCCGGGGTTCGCGCCTCTCGACGACATCGTGAGAGGCTTCGAAACAGCCCGGCGGATCTTCGACTTCGTGCGCGGTTCGCATCACGAGCGCCTCCATCGTTTCGAACGGGACGAGCATGTCACGGCCTTGCCGCGACCACTCAGTATTCTAGCGACCGTCCGACGCGATGCAAGTGCCTACTTGCGGTGTTCGAACGACCCCCGGTACAGGAACACGAGCACCTGCTCGATCGTCGCGTCGACCATGCTCAACATCGTGTGACCGTACGGCAGCATGATCGAGTCCGACTGCCCTTCGAGTTGGGCCTCGGTCGTCGACACCGTGCCGTCGTCGTCGCCGGGAATGTCGTCGTTGCGCCCCTCGTCGTCGCCAAGCCCGCCGTAGATGCAGCCGACCCGATCGCACGGCACCGGACCGAGCGTGTCGAAGAACGGGTTGCCACGCTCGAGTTGCAGCGCTGCCTTGTTCCCGAGGAACAGACCGAACACGAACAGGTTCTTGCGTTTCTCGACCAACGTGGCGCCATGATGCGGCGTCGCGATGAACACGCACGCACTCGCATGCCGTGCACCAGGGCGCGCGAGGTAGCTGCGAATCACGAGCCCGCCCATCGAATGACCGACGAACACGAGTCTCGGTGGCGGCCCACGACGCTCCGCGAGTCGATGCTCCAACGCGCGCGACAAGCGCTCGGCGTGGTCCTCGATCCGCATCTGCGTGCTCGGGTAGGACTCGTTGAGGACCTCGTAGCCATGCGACTCGAGGGCGCGCTCGAGCCGCCAGAGTGACCACGCCGAACGCGAGAGGCCGTGCTGCAGGACCACCAGCGTCGGTTCGTGCGCGCGGAGGTCGCCGTACTGCGGCACCGGAACGAGGTTCAGGACCGCATCCACCGGAGAGGTCGGATTCACACATCCGCCAGCCACGACCGCCACGTAGACCGCGAACGACGCCAACACGGCACGCCGAGCCCTTCGGCGCCATCGACGCGATCGTGGTGGTTCGGTCCGATTCATCGCTGATTGTGTAGCCCGGGCGAGGACGGAGCTGTCGCAACGACTTCCGCTTCGTGCTGCATGACGGACTGCAGTCGCTGCTCGACCTCCGCCGGATCGACGATCCGCTTCGCCAGGTCGACGTACAACTCGTGATGTCGAGCCTCGCTGCCGACCAAGCCGTGGTACAGATCGGCCAACTCGTCGTCGATCCCGCGGAGGGCGCGGGACAACAGCATCATTCTCTCGCAGCTCCGCGCCTCCACGGCCGCGTTGCAAAGCATCTGGTCGAGCAGTTTCTCGGGTTCGGTCGGCCGCACGATCTCGAGCAGTCGCTGGGCGTACGTCGACGGACGCTGGCGAACGAACTCGATCCCCCGCGCCCGCATCGCCGCGAGCACGAGTTCGAAGTGCTCGAGTTCCTCGCGCGCGAGTTCCGACAGCGGCTCCTGCAGGACCAGATGATCCGGATATCGGAACATGAATGCGATCGCCGCGGCCGCAGCCTTCTTCTCCAGGTGCGCCTGCTCGACGAGGAGGTACGGGAGGTCGTCGACCGAGGCTTCGGCCCAGCGCACTTCGGTCTCCGACGCGAGTCGCAACATCGTTCGCGAACGTAACCGACTCAGATCCGGCGGGCCACGAACTCGACGATCGCGAGCAGCAGCAACGTCGCGAAGGCGAGCAACGCATCGTCGTCACCCCGCCGCTCCGTTTCGAGGACTCGGCGCGCCTTCGGCACTTCGTAGTCCGCGATCGGCAGGATCGGGCTACCCGCGAGTCGCTCGAGTTCGGCTCGCTCGCCGCGCGTGGGTGCCGGCGGATCGAGCACCGCTTCCTCCCCGATCGGCGGCGGCGAGGAAGCGGTCTCCGCGGGCAGCAGGAACGAGATCCACTGCGCGAGTCGAGCCGGGAACTCCGGCGCGGCCAGCCATCGTGCTCCCCAGCCACCGGTCAGGTCCGAACTCCAGACGCCGATCCGACCGAGCCCCCGGTTCGCGAACGCGAGCAAGGGCACGCCGTCGTCCCCCGCGACCAGCAGCGTGAGCGCGTGCGGCCTGCCGACCACTTCCGAGATTCCGGCAACGGCCGGGAATCCGTTCGCCGGAACGGGCTCGACGAGCGCGCTATCGCGGATCGCGCGCACCTCGAGTCGCCGCATCGCCCCGTCCTCGGGCGGTGGTGCGTCGGGTTCGACCGGCAATTCCGGCGGCGGACTCGCGTCGTCGGGCGGGTTCTCGGTCGACTCCGGTTCCGCCGGATGCTCAACCGACGGATCGAGCGGTTCCCGACGACCGAGCTCGCCGAGCACGCGCTGGACCTCGGCGACCAGCAAGCGTGGCACGCGACTCGCGTCCTCGGCCCGGTGGAGTCGACCGCCGCCGAGCTCCGCGATCTCGGCGATCGTCGCAACGCGCACGTCATCGCCCGGGGCGGAGATGTGCAGGACACTGACGGTGATGCCACTGCGATGGAGTCGCGTCGCGAGAACTCGCGCCCGGCGAATGTCACCCGGGTCGATCCCCTGGCGATCCGCGTCCGTGAGCACGACAGCGTGCCGCACGGCCGAGTGCTCCGCGCGCAACCACTCGCCGGCCCGCTCGAGCCCGGCTGCGATCCGCGTGCCCCCCATCGTCGCCCCCACCTTCTCGAGCGCGCGCTCCAGCTCGACGAGTGACGGGCGCGCCCGCATCGGCAGGATCTCGCGCGCACGGTCGTCGAAACCGACGATGCCGATGCGGTCGTCGGGCTCGAGCTGGGCGAGCGTCTCGTACGCACTGCGCTTCGCGAAATCCAAGCGCGTCGCTCCGTCGACGACATCGACCGACATGCTGCCGGATTGGTCGAGCACGATCACGAGCGACACGTGTCGACGCTCGACCTCGGTCGGCGGCGCGTTCGGATCGACGTCTGCGGGTTCGACCAATCCGGTCACCGGTTCGTCGGTGTCCGGCGACTCGAGCCCGTCCGGTGGTTCGGGCGGCTGGTCAGGAACGTCCTCGGGAACCGCGGTCGGCTCATCGGTCGGGGGCGGCCGCTCGAGGACCTCGACCGGCATCCAGACGTGCAGGGGTTCGCCCCGCCCGGGCAACGCGCCGCCACGCTGCCCACCGACGACGAACAGACCGCCGCCGCCGTCGACGAATTCGACCAAACGCGCCTGCTCGGATGGATCGAGCGGATCGAGCACGATCAACGCATCGATCTGCGCGAGCCGCCGCAAGTCCGTCGCCACGGCCTCCACGCCTTGCACGCGGAGGGCATCGACGAGGGGGCCCGACGCCTTCCCCACGACGCCGACCATCGGTGCCGGGGCGACCGAGACCGAACCGCGACCGCGCAGTGTCACGCCATCACAAGTCGCCGCGAACTCGACGACGTATTCGCCGGCGCGCTCGAACTCCCCCTCGAACTCGAGTCGCTCCGATTCGAGCACCGGGTCGCCGCCGCCGCTCGGTCGGATCGTGACCCGAGTGCTCGCGGAACTCGGCACGGTGTCCGCGAGTCGGACCGCGAACCGCGCCGGCCGTCCAACGCGCAGCGGTCCGCCGGCCACGATCTGCACGTCGCCGGGTTCGATCGGCGCAGGCGCGCGAGTCGTCAACGCGATCTCCGCGCGCCGGGCCCCGC
>JAGQQZ010000364.1 GCA_020425915.1 Planctomycetota bacterium
CGGCACCCTACTTCGTCCGCTTCTTCGACAACCACGGCATGCTGTCGATCGACGACCGGCCGACCTGGCGCGTGGTGCGAGGCGGATCCCGCACCTACGTCCAGGCATTCCTCGAGGAGTTCTCGGGGACGGTGCGCAAGGCGACCCCGATCCAGTCGGTCCACCGCTATCCCGATCACGTCGAACTCCGGCCGGTCGACGCGCCGCCCGAGCGGTTCGACGCGGTCTTTCTCGCCACCCACAGCGACACGTCGCTCCGATTGCTCGCCGACCCGCGACCATCCGAACGCGAGATCCTCGGCGCGATCCCCTACCAGCGGAACGAAGCCGTGCTGCACACCGACGCCAGCCTGATGCCGCGCCGCCGCCGCGCCTGGGCCGCCTGGAACTACCACGTCGGCACCGAAACCGATCGTCCGGTCTCGGTGACCTACAACATGAACATCCTGCAGGGGCCCGAAGTCGATACGCAGTTCCTCGTCACGTTGAACCGCAGCGACGAGATCGCCGATCCCGCCGTGATCGAACGCTTCGTCTACCACCACCCGGTGTTCACGCCCGCGGGCGTCGCGGCGCAGCGCCGCATCGACGAGATCAGTGGGCACGACCGCACCTACTACTGCGGCGCGTACTGGGGCTTCGGCTTCCACGAGGACGGCGTGAAGAGTGGCATCGCCGCGGTCGAACGCTTCGCGGCGCGTCAGCCGGTCCCGGCCGCATGACCGCCAGCGCGATCTACCGCGGCGTCGTCGAACACCGGCGGCATGCACCGGTCGACCATCGGTTCTCGTACCGGCTGTTCATGCTGTGGATCGACCTCGACGAGGTCGAGCACCTGTTCGACGGCCGCTGGTTCTGGAGCTACGAGCGCGCGAACCTCGCCTCGTTCCGTCGCGCGGACTACCTCGGCGATCCGAGCACTCCGCTGCGCGACGCCGTCCTCGATGAGGTCGAACGCGAGTTCGGCACGCGACCGCAGGGGCCGGTCCGAATGCTGACGCAGCCGCGTTGCCTCGGCGTCGGCTTCAACCCGGTGACGTTCTACTACTGCTTCGACGAGCACGACGACGTCGAGGCGATCGTGGCCGAGATCACCAACACGCCTTGGAACGAGCGCCACCGATACGTCCTGCGGCGCGGCGACGGCCCCGCGGTCACGCGGCGGTTCCGCAAGGAGTTCCACATCTCGCCGTTCCTGTCGATGGACCAAGAGCACGACTGGCGCTTCTCCCCGCCCGCCGACCGACTCGCGATCCACATGCGCAACCTCGAGCGCGGCGACGCGCTGTTCGACGCCACGCTGCAACTCGAACGGAAGCCGTGGTCGGGTCGCGAACTCGCGAAGACGCTCGCGCTGCACCCGTTCATGACCGGCAAGACCCTGCTGGGCATCTACTGGCAGGCGCTGCGACTCCGGCTCAAGGGCGCGCCGTTCCACGAACACCCGAAGACCGCCGAGGGCATCTCCCCATGACCGAACCCACCTTCCTGCAACGCCTCGCGCGCCGCGCCGTCCACGCCAAGCTGCGCAGTCTCCAGCACGGCACCGTCGACCTGCGCGAGGGCTGGCTGTCGGTGCCGGAACGCTTCGGCGAGCGCAGCGCGGGCGAACTCTACGCGCAGATCGAGGTCCTCGACCCGGCGTTCTACGTCGACGTCCTCTGCCGCGGCACGATCGGCGCCGCCGAGGCTTGGGTCGCCGGCCGCTGGCACTCGGACGACCCGATCGAGCTCGTCCGCGTGTTCGTGCGCAACCGCGAGACGCTCGACTCGATGGAGCGCGGCCTCGCCAAGTTGTCGGCGCCCCTGCTGTGGCTGTTCCACCGCCTGCGCCGCAACACCAAGTCGGGCAGCAAGGCGAACATCGCGGCGCACTACGACCTCGGCAACGACTTCTTCGAGCGCTTCCTCGACCCGACGATGACGTACTCGAGCGCGTGCTTCGCGCACCCCGGCATGACGCTCGAACAGGCCTCGATCGAGAAGCTCGACCGGCTCTGCTGCAAGCTGGACCTGACGCCGGACGACCACCTGCTCGAGATCGGCACGGGCTGGGGCAGCATGGCGATCCACGCCGCACGTCACTACGGCTGCCGGGTCACGACGACGACGATCTCGCGGCAGCAGTACGAGCTCGCGCGCGAACGGGTCCGTCGCGCCGGGCTCGAGGATCGGATCGAAGTCCTCGAACGCGACTACCGCGATCTCGAGGGCGAGTACGACAAGCTGGTCTCGGTCGAGATGATCGAAGC
>JAGQQZ010000365.1 GCA_020425915.1 Planctomycetota bacterium
TCCTCGGCTTCCTGCTGAGCCTTTCGAGCACCGCCGCGATCACGAAGCTGTTGAGCGACCGTGGCCGGATCAACGCTCCGGCAGGTCGTCACGCGGTCGGGATGTGCGTCGCACAGGACCTCGCGGTGGTGCCGATGATCCTGCTGATCCCGGTGCTGGCCGGCGGTGACGGGTCGGTGTGGGGCGCGGCGGCCGGTGTCGCGAAGGCGTCGGGATTCCTGGCGCTCGCAGCGGCGATCGCGTGGTTCCTGGTGCCGCGCGTCCTCGATCTCGTCGCCCGGACGCGGTCCCGCGAGCTGTTCGTGCTGAGCGTCATCGCGATCTGTCTCGCGCTGTCGGTGGTCACGGCAGAGCTCGGTCTGTCGCTGGCGCTCGGCGCGTTCCTCGCCGGCGTGATCCTCGGATCGTCCGAGTTCCACCACCAGGCGGTCAGCGAGGTCGAGCCGTTCCGCGACACGCTCGCGAGCCTGTTCTTCCTGAGTATCGGCATGCTGTTCGACAGCTCGGTGCTGCTCGAAGAGCCGGTGCTGATCAGCGTCTGCGTCGTCACGGCGATCTGCGGCAAGGCGGTTCTCGCGTTCGTCGCGACCCGCGTCCTGCGACTGCCCTCGAAACTCGGTTGGCAGGTCGCGCTCTCGGTCGCGCAGATCGGCGAGTTCGGCTTCGTGCTGACCCAGGTCGCCGCGCGGACCGAATTGCTCGACGAGCGGCTCGAACGCGTGTTCCTGTTCGTCGCCGTCGTGTCGATCGCTGTCACGCCCGCGCTGTTCGCGCTGGGGAACTTCCTCGAGCAGCGTTCCGAGCGGGACGCGCGCCGCGAGTACGACGAGGCACACGGACTCATCGACCATGTCGTGATCGTCGGTTTCGGACCCGTCGGTCGCGCCCTGGCGGACACGCTCGAGGCCGCGGACGTCCCGTACCGGGTCGTCGAGATGAACTCGGTCACGGTGAAGCAGGAGCGGCTCGCCGGCCGGCCGATCATCCTCGGCGACGCGTCGCGCCCCGTGGTCATGCACGCGTTGGGGATCGAGCGGGCGAAGTTGGTCGTGATCGCGATCAACGACCCGAGCGCGACCGGTCGCGTCGCGTCGCTCGCGCGCCGCATGGCGCCGCACGTCCACATCATCGCGCGCGCGACCTACCTCGGGGAGGTCGAGCAGTTGCAGCGACTCGAGGTCGACGAGGTGGTCCCGCAGGAGCTCGAGACCTCGATCGAGATCGTCGTGCGGTCGTTGCGCCATCTCCTCGTCCCCGACGACGAGGTCGAGGAGAGAGTCGATGCCGTCCGCACGCGGGCGCGGAACTCCTGAGCGGGATCAGATCGCCTGGCTCGAGGCCTCGTCGTCGATCGCGGTGAACACCGCCGCCTCGAGGTCCCTGGCGCGGAACGGCTTGCGCAACCGACTCCGGAAGCCGTAGCGCGCGAACTCGGCGACCGCCGGGTCGTCGCTGTAGCCGCTCGCCACGATCACGCGCGCGTTCGGGTCGAGGTCGAGGATTCGACGCAACGCCTCGAGCCCGCCGACTCCACCGGGAACCGTCAGGTCCATGATCACGGCGTCGAATCGCCGTTGCCCGAGCGCGCGTTCGTACTCGGCGATCGCGTCGGCACCATCACTCGTCGTGACGCACGTGCACCCGAGCAGGCTCAACATGTGCTTGATGACGCGGCGCAGCATCTCCTCGTCGTCCATGACCAGGACGTGCATGCCCGAGAGCTTCGAGTGGATCGTGGGGACAGGAGTGTCCATCACGGTGAGCGTCGACTCGCTCGTCGCAGGCAGCCACATCGTGAACACGGTGCCGTTGCCTTCCTCGGACCGAACGCTGAGCCGCCCGCCGTGCTGCTGGACGATCGAGTGAGCGGTTGCCAGACCCAGGCCGGAGCCGGTCTCCTTGGTCGAGAAGTACGGGTCGAACACGCGCTGCAGCAGCTCCGCGGGGATCCCGACGCCCTCGTCCTCGATGTCGACCCGGACGAAGTCACGATCGGTCGAGAGCGGCGGACACTGCGCGTTCGTCGCGCGGATGCGGATCGTGCCACCGTCGGGCATCGCCTGCATCGCGTTGAGGATCAAGTTGTTGACGACCTGACTGATCTGACCCTCGTCGATGTCCACCGAGGCGAGATCGGCCGGCAGGTCGAACTCGCAACGGACACGGCTGCCGACGACGAGGAACGATGCGCAGTCGTGGATCAGATCGCCGATCGACGCCTCGGCACGGACCGGCGCGCCGCCCTTCGAGAACGTCAGCAGCTGCTGCGTCAACGACCGCGCCTGCGTCGCCGCCGACATCGCGGCGCGCACGAGCCGTTGACGACCCTCGTCGAGGTTCGGGTCGTCTTCGAGCAGCGACAGGTTGCCGAGCACGCCGGTGAGGACGTTGTTGAAGTCGTGGGCGATCCCGCCGGCCAAGACCCCGAGCGCTTCGAGGCGTTGCACCTTGGCGTGCTCGCGCTCCATCCGCTTGAGGTCCTCGCTGCGGTGGCGCACCGTGGTCTCGAGTTGGCGGGCGTAGCGGCGCTGCGCGAGGAAGTTCGCGATCAGCGTGGCGGCCATCAGCAGCGCGACGACGACGAGTGCGAGGAACCACGAACGGGACCAGATCGGCGCCAGCACCCGGATCGGCGCGGAGACCGCCGGCTCACTCCGCTCCCCGGAACTGGACACCGCGATGACGTGCAAGCGGTACTCGCCCGGCGGCACGTTCGCGTAACTGACGCGGCGGAGCGGCAGATCCAAGGGCTCGCTCCAGTCCTCCTCCAGGCCTTCGAGTCGTGTCAGGAAGCGGACCCGCTTCTCGTCGCCGAACGAGATCGCGCGGAAGCGGAAGTCGATCCTGCCGACACTGCTGCCGAGCGTGATCGCCGAGTCGTCGAGAGGCCACGAGCCCTGCGCGGATTCGAGGCTCCGCAGCGTGACGGTCGGTCGAGCGAGGGCGGGGTGATCGAACTGGTCGCGGAAGATCGACATCCCGCGGTCCGTGCCGACGAGCACGCGCCCACGGCTGTCGACGCGTACCGCCGCACGATTCGTCTCGTAGCCGGGAACGCCGTGGCTCACGGTGAAGGTCTCCAGCTTCCTCCCGTTCCAACGCATGACGCCGTGGTTCGTGCCGAGCCACAGACGGTCGTGCCAGTCGCGCGTCATCGTGAAGACGGGAACCCGGATCGATGGCTCCGGGACTCGTTCGAGTCCATCGGACGCGAGCCGGAACAGGCCGATCGAGGTGCCGACGAGCACCGTTCCGTCCTCGAGTTCGTGCGCGCAGCACGCACTCGAACTGCGGGGCTCGGTCGGGGAGGTCCATGTCGAGACCTGATCGCCGCGCAACCGGATCAGGCCCGCGAGGTTGGTCGCGAAGTAGATGTCTCCGTTCGTGGTCTGCGTGATCGTGCGGACGTACACCGATTGCCCTACGGCGGGCGTGAAGTCGAACGGTTCGAGCGAATCGACCGTGCCGTGGAACACACCGGTCGGGCCGCCGATCCACAGCGTCCCGTCCCGTGCTTCGAGCACGCTCTGGAACGAACCACCGACTGCGTCGGCGGGAATCAGGACCGAAGTGCCGACGCCGGGTTCGTACTCGAGCAGGCCGAGTCGCGAGGCGGCGACCCAGATCGTTCCGTCGCGGAATCGACCGATGTCCATGACGCGTCCCTCGATCGGGCCGGCGTTGAGGTCGATCGCTTCGATCTTCGATCCGAATCGGGTGAGCCCGCCGCCGTGGCCGAGCAGGAACTCGCCGGGGGACACTTCGAACACGGCCGTGACCTCGTCCTCGAACAGACCGTGTGCTCGGTCCCAGGTGGCGAATCGTCGCGTCACGACCTTCGCCACGCCGCGGAGCGTGCCGATCCAGACGTTGCCCTCGCGGTCGGTCGTCACCGATGTCAACCCTTCGGTCGTGAGACCGCTGAGTCGAGTCTGTGGCTCGATTCCGAGTTCGGGATGGAAGTAGTACGCCGCGACGTCGGTCCCGAACGTCACGCCACCGTACAGATCGACGGCAGCCACGCGCCCGGTCTCGACCTCGAACGATTCGAACGGCATCCCTTCCCGGACGATGTCGAGCCCGTCGACCTCACCGTCGTCGCCGAATCGCAGTCGACCGAACCAGTCCGAGCCGATCGCGTACACGCGGTGCTCCGAGTTCGACCCCGCAAGTGCCGCTGTCGGGCGACGGACGTTCGTGGGTCGGACCCGAATCGAATCGCCGTCGAGCTCGACCCAGTGGACCCCGGCGGAGTCCGCTGCCAACACACCGTGTCGCGTGCAGACCAAGGCGCTCGCGTAGGCGTTCGGCAGCTTTCCGGGCAGTCGAGTCCGTCGCCAACTGGTCCCGTCCCAGGCGGCCAGCTCACCGGCTCGCGTCAGCAACAAGAGTCCGGCGGAGCGCGCCGATCGATACCAGCAGATGTCGATGACGGTGTCGCCGAGCGGTTCGAACGGGATCGCGCGCCATACGCCGTGGTCGAGCACGCGCGGTCCCGTGCGGTGGCCGACCGGCATCGCCCAGACCCGACCGAGGTCGTCGGTCTCCAGGTGCGCGATGTCCGTCGGCAATACGGCCGCCGTCTCCAACTCGAACCCGGTGCCGTCCGTCGACACCAGCCCGCCGACCGTCGCCACCCATATCACCCCGTCGCCGCCCTGCGCGATCGCGTTGACTCGAGCCGACGGCAGACCTTCGAAGTCCGCGTACGAATGCGTCAGGTAGCGCTGCGCGGCGCCGGGGACGGCGAGGCCGCACACGACCGCGATCCACGCGAGGGCGGTGGACCAGAGCGTTGCGCGGACCCGTGCGCCGGCTGTCGCCGGCGGCTGTGTCGAATCGACCTGGTGCATCCGCGCACGAGCCTACTGGATCGTCACGTGCACCGCCCCGGTCGCCGCGATCCCGAACGAACCGCAGCTGTCGAGGAACACCATCTGCGCGAACAGCTGGACGCCGGCGAGGCCGACGTCGTCGCCGAGCTCCATCGGCAGCGTGGCGACGCCGCGCGCGTCGGCGCTGGTCGGAACGCTGATCAGTCCGTTCGGGTCGACCAGAACGTCGATGCCGAGGAACGGAATGCTCGCCGGCCCGAAGCCTAGGAACAGCGCCGCGTTCGAGCCCGGCGTCGCGCCTTCGGTCACGAAGCCGAACAGGTCGTTGCCGCGGAACGCCGGCGAGCTGATCCGCAGCTCGTGGGTGCAGCCCGGCGTCGTGGCGCCGTAGGTCTCCAGGCCCTCGTCGCCGTCGCGGATCCCGTCGCCGTCGCGGTCGACGCCGATCCGAGTGCCGTGACCGAGTGGGACGCCGAGGAACGTCAGCTTCGCGTCGCCCTGCGCGAACAGCGCGTCGAGCGCGGCCGTCGTCACGTCGGCGTCCGCGAGGCGGTCGCGTCGCCATTGCTGGTTCGAGCGGTTGTAGACCAGGCCTTGCTCGCGCCCGTCGATCTCGCCGACGGCGACGACGTCACACTGGAACGCCTGCGCCTGCGCCATCAGCAGCGCGCGGTCCGCGATCGCGCCGGAGTTCTGGTAGTTGGTCGCGTCGAACGTGCGGCTGAAGCCGACGGCCGGTGCCATGCCCGTGTCGAACGACTCGACGAACGCCATGAGCTTCGTCTTGTTCGTGCTGTTCGTGGACAGCGGTCCGAACACGGCGGCCGACAGCAGGTCGAACACGTCGTCGTCCGACCCGTCGTGCAACTGGCCGAAGCCGGCGGTGCGCTGACCGGAGACGTTGCGACGCCCGTCGCGCTTGTAGAGGTTGCGAAGCTGCGGGACCTTGAACGACTGCGGTTCCTGCAGGATCAGGCCCGGGATGACGGTGTTGTTCGTGCCCGTGCCGAGCGAGTGGCAGTTGACGCAGAGCAGGCCGGCGTTGAACGGCGTCGAGGTGAAGAAGACGCGGCCCTCGTCGGCGCTGGCGCCGACCGGAGTCGACTTGAAGGTGCGGTCCCGGTTCTGATTGGGGTTCGGCGGGTACTCGACGGAATCGATGAACGTCGTGAACGCGTCCATGTCCGCCGTCGCCAGTTCGGAACCGCCGAGCAGCTTGTCGAACGCGGGGTTGAACGCCGCGAAGTCCGTGCGGTCGCCGCGCCAGTGGAACGGCGTCTGGTTCTCGATGCCGACGAGCGACTGCGTCGTCATCGGTCCCTTCATCGGGTGGAACTGTCCGCCGAGCGGACCCGGGATCGGGATCAGCTCGCCGCCCGGATCCCCGAGGTTCCAGGCGAGGTTGTCGGTCGTCGTGTCGATGTGGCACACCGCGCACGAGGCGGTGCCGTTGCCGGACAGCTTCGCGTCGTACAGGAAGCCACGGCCTTCCTTGATCGCCAAGGGCGTCGGGTCGACGACGAGCTTGCGCTCGAGCAGTTCGGTGCGCAGCGCCGTGTCGACGACCGAGAGCGTGTTCGACAGTCGGTTGAGCACGTAGAGGACGCCCTGGGTCGGGTGGTGCGCGAGGCCGCGCGGACCGCGCTTCTCGCGTGCGGAGGCGGCGTCCCCGATCTCGACGCGGGCGACGACAGCACCATTCGCCGGGTCGACGACTCCGATGCGGTCGGTGCCGAACGCCGCGACGAACAACTCGTCGCCACTCGGCGCGAAGGCGACGTCGGTCGGTTGCGCGAGCGCGGTCGCGAGCGCGCTCGGATTCGGCAGCGTGCCGTAGTCGATCGCGGGATTGAGATCGTGGATCGTGATCGACGGCGTCGCGCCGGTCGTCAGCCTCGTGAGACGATGATCGACGAGGTGACCGCGCAGAACCGGCTCGAACGCGATCAGGTTGCGGGCCTCGGTGTTGCCGATCCACACGTCGCCGTTCGTCGGGTCGACGTCGAGTCCGAACAGGATCGTGCCGATCTCGGAGTGACGTCGCACGACCGTGAGCGAA
>JAGQQZ010000366.1 GCA_020425915.1 Planctomycetota bacterium
CGACGGGATCGTCGCGAAGGTCGACGAATTCGCCCTGCAACACCGTCTCGGTCGGACGGCGCGGGCGCCGCGTTGGGCCCTCGCGTTCAAGTTCGCCCCGAGAAGGGCGACGACGCGCGTGATCGACATCGTCGCGCAGGTCGGGCGAACGGGCGCGATCACCCCGGTGGCCGATCTCGAGCCCGTCGACCTCGCGGGAGTCACGGTGCGTCGCGCGACCCTGCACAACTGGGAGCTGCTCGCGAAGCGCGACGTGCGGAAGGGCGACGAGGTCGAGATCGAGCGCGCCGGGGACGTGATCCCGGCCGTCGTCGCCGTCCACCTCGACAAGCGGAGTCCGTCGTCGCGACCGGCCTCGCCGCCGAAGCACTGCCCGACGTGCAAGGCGCCGATCGAGAAGGAAGGCGCGTTCGTCTACTGCCAGAACCTCGCGTGTCCCGATCAGCTGCGCGGTCGCGTCGTGCACTTCGCGTCGCGCCGCGCCCTCGACATCCGTCGGCTCGGCGAGAAGAACGTCGACCAGCTGATCGAGGCCGGGATCCTCCGATCGGTGGGCGACGTGTTCCGGCTGCCCGAGAAGCGAGACGAAATCCTCGCGCTCCCACGTTGGGGCGAGACCTCGTACGACAAGCTCGTCAGCGAGATCGAACGCGTCAAACACCCCGAGTTCGCACGGTTCGTCAACGCGCTCGGGATCCGACACGTCGGTGAGCAAACGGCGAAGGACCTCGCCGAAGAGTTCGACTCGATCGAGTCGCTCGCCGCAGCGACCGAGGACGAGTTGGTCGCCGTGCACGGAGTCGGCCCCGAAGTCGCCGCGTCACTGCTCAACTTCTTCGAGCTTCCAGAGACCCGCGAGTTCCTGGAGTCCATCCGCGCAGCCGGGGTCGAGATCGAGCAACGGGCGAAGTCCTCTCGAGACGGCGGAGACCTGGAGGGGATGACGTTCTGCTTCACGGGTGGCATGTCCGCGATGACACGCGACGAGGCCCGCGCACTCGTCGAAGCCCGTGGCGCCCGGACCTCGTCCTCGGTCACCAAGAAGGTCACCCACGTCGTCGCCGGGGACGGCGCCGGCTCCAAGCTCGCAAAGGCGGAGAAGCTCGGCCTCGAGGTGATGAGCGAAGACGAGTTCCTCACGATGGTGAAATGACCGACTCGCCGCTGCGATCGACCGCCATCCATCTCGCGAAGATCGCGATCGTCGGCACCCTGCTCGGTGCCCTGCTGTTCGCGATCTACCTCGGCGTCGCCGTATTCGGGCTCTGAAGATCGGCCCGGCTCAGGCCGGGTCCGGCTCACACCGCTCGGCGTACGACGACGTCATGTCGACCGTCGGCAACGACTCCACGATCCCCTGGAAGACCGCGACCGCACGCAGGCTGTCCGCGTCGAGCGGCAGCGCCCGGAACGCCAGACTGGACGCGACGAGGATCGCCTTCGTCCGCGCCCGGGACAGCGCCACGTTGAGGCGATTGGTCGAGAAGAAGAACGCCGCCCGCTGATCCAGGGTCTCGGGGTCGCCCACCGCCAAGGAGACGACGACGGCTTCGCGTTCCTGGCCCTGGATCCGCTCGACGGTGTCGACGACGAGTTGGTCGACCGGTAGCCGCGTCCGGCGCTGCACCGCGGAGCGGATCGCCCGCACCTGCGCGCGGAACGGCGCGATCACCGCGATCTCACGGATCGGCACGCCGTGTCGCACGACGAGTTCCTCACAGAGGTCCGCCGTGAGTGCCGCTTCCTCGAGCGAGCGCATGCCGGGCTGGGAATGATCGACGCGCGCGAACACGGCCGGACGCTCCGGATCGAGGATCTCGTCGAAGCGCCCGCCGGGAACGAACGGAACACGACGCGAGGCCGCCGTCTCGGCAGGGTGAAGACGTCCACCGTAGAACGCTCGACTCACCACGTCGCAGACGCCGTCGTTCATCCGATAGGTCGTGTCCAACAGGTGGCCGCCGTAGAGGCGATGCAGCCGCTCGAACACCGATTCGGTCACCTCGGGATCGGCGTGCTCCGCGGTGATCACCGGCGGGAGCTGCCGGTGATCGCCGAACAACACGAAGTGCCGCGCGAGCAGCATCCCGGCGATCGCGTGCGCGGTCGGCATCTGCCCGGCCTCGTCGAACACGGCGACGTGAAACCGCTGCTCGGCCGCGATCTTCGCCGCGGCGAAGCACGTCCCGCCGACGACGATTCCCTGCTCCGGCAAACCCGACGCGCGCGACGTCATCGAGACCCGCGCGGCTCGAAGCTCGGCGTTCGCCGCATCCGGGTAGCCGAGCTTGAACAGCGGCAGCTCGTCGTCGAGCGCACGAATCGCGCACAGCGCGTTGTCCACCGCCCGATGCGTGAACGCGACGAGCGCGACCCGCGTACCGCGGGCGCACAGACCCTTCACCACCTCGGCGAGCAATCGCGTCTTGCCGGTGCCGGGTGGGCCCTGGACCAGACACAGGCGCTCGTCGGCGATCGCCGCGGCCCCTGCCTCGATCTGGGCGGGGTTCAGTCCCGTCTCACCGAGGAAATCCAGCGCCAGCGCATGTCGGCGGGCATTGCGAACGATCTCGTGATCGCCCTCGAGCACGCTGCGCACGAGTTCGTCGGCGAAACCCGCGCGCACGGCGTCGTGCATCCGACCGCGGATGCCCAGAGGTCGACGATCGATGCAGTAGGTCTCGCCGACGTGGAAGCGAACTTCTTCACCGCGAGAGAATCGATCCCGCTCCAGGACCAGTCGACCACGCTCGGCGTCGTAGCGCCCGAAGCAAAGCGACGCCGCGGTCTCGAACTCGAGCCCGTCGCCGACCGCCAGCGCGTCGCCA
>JAGQQZ010000367.1 GCA_020425915.1 Planctomycetota bacterium
CCTACTCCTCCACCCGACGCAACCGAAACAGATGCACCGTCTCGTGCACGCGCTGCACTTCCGCCCGATCCCGCCACCACTCGTCGCACACCGAGATCCCCCTCCCGCGCAGCGGCCGACTCCGATCCGACGCCATCCACAACGCGAGCTCCGCCGCATCGTCCGGCGGTCGCACGACTTCACGATGCGGATGTCGCTGCCCGGTCGCCCGCTCCTCGGCTTCGACCTGTGCGATCGTGTCCGGATTCCAGACCAACCCCGGCTCCAGGCAGTGGATGCGGATGTCGGTCTCCCACAGCTCCGCCGTCATCTGATCCGTGAAGCGCGCGATCGCCGCCTTCGCACACGCGTAGGCATTGAGCGGTGAACCGAGCACCGGATAGTTGGCGCCACCACCCGAGCACGTGATGAACACGCCGCGGTCGCCGGCCGCCCGGAAGTCGGGCAGAACCGCGCGCAGCGCGTGGAACGTCGACGTCAGGTTCTGGCGCACGACCCGATCCCATTCCTCGACCGGGTATTCGTCGATCGGTCGGTGGACACACCCGCCCCCGGCGATCGCGGCGAACACGTCGACGCGACCGAAGGCCTCGTGAGTCGTCGCCACCAACGCCTCGACCTGGGCGTAGTCGGTCATGTCGACGGGGACCGCCAGAGCCGTGCCACCCGCCGACTCGATCGTCGCGACCGTCTCGGCGAGGCGGTCCGCGTTGCGCGAAGCGACGACGACACGGGCGCCGGCGCCCGCGAACGCGCGCGCGATCGCGCGACCGATGTTCCAGCCACCGCCGGAGACCACGACGACGCGATCCGCGAACTCGCCGGCGTCCGGCGTCACGAAACCGCCGCGCGCAGCTCGCGCACGACCTTGAGCATCTCCTCGACACTCGTCAGCTTCGCCCGGATCTTGCCGCGCTGGGCGCCCTGCTCCTGTTCGAACGCGTCGAGACGCCGCCAATCCTCGAGGTTGACGAACTCGACGCCGCGTCGCGTCAGCAGGTCGGTGATCGCGTCCTCGCCGGGAAGATCATCCCAGACGCGCGTCGCGGTGACGTCTTCGACCATCCTGGCGACGGTGTCCTTCGCATCGGGGCTGTTGGTTCCGATCAGGCCGGTCGGACCGCGCTTCGCCCAACCGACGACGTATTCGTTCGGGACGACGTCACCGTCGCGACGCTCGAGCACGCGCCCCTCGTCGTTCGGGATCACGCCCCAGCCCTCGTCGAACGGCACACCGTCGATCGCCACCCCTCGGTAGCCGACCGCCTTGAACACGAGGTCGACGTCGAGGTCCTCGAACTTCCCGGTGCCCTTGGGCCGCGGCGTCCCGCGATCGTCCGCGACGAGTTCGCCGTGTTCGATCCGAACGCGCTCGATTCCCGAACCGCCGGCGAACTCGACCGGCGAGACCAGGAAGCGACAGTGGATCGTCCGCGCGCCCGCCGTCGGAGCGACCTCCGCCAGGTCCTTCAGGATCTCGACGTTGCGCTTCGAGGAGCGAGGCTGCGACTCGAGCCACTCGGCGCTCAGCTCGTCGAGCTCGATCTCCGCCGGATCGACGACGACCGAGACCGCGTCGAGATCGGCGAGCTCCTGCAACTCCTTCGGCGAGAACGCCGCCTGCGCGGGCCCGCGTCGGCCGAGCATGACGACGTCCTTGACCGAACTCGCCCGCAACGCCGACAGCGCGTAGTCGGCGATGTCGGTCGGAGCCAGCTCGTCGGGTTGGCGGACGAGGATCCGCGCGACGTCGACGGCGACGTTGCCATTGCCGACGATCGCGACGCGCTGCGCGGTCGCGAGCTTGAACTCGAGGTCGCGGTAGTCCGGATGGCCGTTGTACCAGCCGACGAAGTCCGTCGCCGAATGCACGCCGTCCAGATCCTCGCCAGGGATCCCCATCTTGCGGTCGCTCTCGTTGCCCACCGCGTACACGATCTGGTCGTAGTGCGCGCGCAGGTCGGCGACCGAGACGTCGCGACCGAGCGTGACGTTGCCGAAGAACCGATAGCGTGGATCGGACTCGACCTTCTCGTAGACCCGAACGACGTTCTTGATCTTCTGGTGGTCGGGCGCGACCCCGCCGCGGACCAGGCCGTACGGCGTCGGCAGCCGGTCGAACACGTCGACACGAACATCCAGACCATCGGCCTTGAACAACGCCTCCGCGGCGTACATCGCCGAGGGGCCGGAGCCGACGATCGCTACGCGGAGCGGGCGCTGCGCGGATTTTGCCATGCGACGTTCTCGTCTCGCGAGGGTGTGCGGGAACGCCGGGACTATAGCGGTTCTCCGCGGACAAAGCTCGACTCGTTCGACGCCGTCGCGCCGAGTCCATCGCGCGTCCACTCCGCGGATGACGACCCGCGCGCGACCGTACCGCGAGCTCGATGGAAAAGTCGCGTGACGGTTCTCGCGTTGCGATCGCGAGATTCGCGACGCGCCGCGCGGCTGATCCGCGGGCGCGGCTTGTCGACTCCGGGGAGCGTGGGAACATCGAAACCTCTGCCTCTCCCGAACGCGGAACAGCATGCGCAAACCCCTCCACGAGCGAATCCCGTTGCTCCCCGGCAAACATCCGACCCGCGAACACGGCATGTGCGCGATGGAACTCGTCGCCTGGCTCGCCGGCGAAGAACACACCGACCAACCCGAGTGCACGTGCCCGGTGCTCGGGTCGGTTGTGCGGACGTTCAACGACGTCGTACCGGACACGGACACGCGCAATCGCTACGTCCGCCCACTCGTGCCGCGACTGATCCACACGGTCGCCGACGAAGCGACGCAACGCCGGCGCGCGTTCCTCGCACTCGACACGGCGGTGCGGTTCTTCGCGGCCATGTCGCTCGCGGCGGCCGGGAAGATCGACGCGGCCGAATCGATCAACGCACTCCCCGAAGTGACCGACGAAGCGACGGCAGCCGACGCGGCGGCCGCGCTCGAACGCCACGGGCGCACGGTCCACGCAGCCTGGTGGACCGCGGCACGTGCCGCCGAGGGCCACCGGGTGGAACTCTGGATCGGTGGCGTCGTGCACGCGGCGCGCGCGACCCGCACGTGGCAGGGCATGCGACGACTCGTCGAGTCGATGATCGACCTCGGCGTCGAGATTCGGCGTTGATTCCCCCTCGCCGCCACGCACGCTACGGCGCGTGGCGAGCAGTTCGGAGGTTCGACGACAGTACGAGCGGTGGCCGTATCCCCACCTCCCCTTGCTCGGTGCCGTCCGGCGACGGGACACTTGGCAGCTCGCCGCCGACTTCCTGACCGACCGTAGCGGCATGGGCCGTTCTTTGAGTCGTACGGCGAACAGCACACTTCTCACTCCAGTCATACGTGTGCTCTTCCGATC
>JAGQQZ010000027.1 GCA_020425915.1 Planctomycetota bacterium
CGAGGCCCTGCCGTCGCCGGCAGACGCGTCATGACGAGTTCGTCGGCCGAGTCGCCGGCGACCCCTCCGATCCAGCGCGACGAGGAGCGCGGCCGCGTCCCGCTCTCCGAGGTCATGCTCGCGATGGACGTCGTCGACATGTTGCGCCACGAGCGCGCGCTCGTCGAGCAGGAGCTGCGCGAGGACGAACGGCGCGTAGCGTTCATCGCCCGGGTCCGCGAGATCTACGAATCCCAGGGGATCGAGGTCAGCGACGAGGTCGTCGCCGAGGGCGTCGACGCGCTGCTCGAGGATCGCTTCCGCTACGAGCCACCGAAGCGGACGTTCGCGGTCCGGCTGGCCGAGGTCTACGTCGAGCGTGTCCTGTGGGCGAAGCGCGCGGCGATCGCCGTTGTGTTGCTGGTCGTCGTCGGACTGGCGTACTGGATACCCCACCGCATCCAGTTGAGTCGAGCGATCGCCGGGTTCGAGTACCGTTGGGGCGAACTCGAGGATCGCGCGGACGATCTGCGGCAGCGTTCCTCCATGCTCTCGCGTGCGATCCAGAGCGCGGCAGCGATCGAGGGACCGGCGATCGCCGCGTCCCTGCTGGCCGATGCGGGGCGGCGCCTGGGGACCGCGGGCGCCGCGCTCGAGTCGATCGAGGAGTCACTCACGCACGCACCCGACGCGAATGAGTACCCCGAGCGTCGGGAGGCGCTCGATGCGCTGGTCTCGCAACACGAGTCCGAGTTCGAACTCGTCCTGGTCGACCTCGCCGCGGTGGATCGCGGGCTCGAGTCCCTACGGTCGTTGCGTGACCTCGGCTCCGACATCGAGCAGGCGACCACCCCGTTGGCGTCCGTGGCGATCGACGAAGACGAGCAGCGCGTGGTCGACGGTCTCCGTGCGGCGGCGCTCGCAGCGGTCGACGCGGGCGATCGGGAGGCCGCCAGCGGCCACATCGACCGACTGCGACAGCAGGTCGGGCAGATCGTCGGCGCGTACCGTGACCGTGCCCGCATCGACGCGGAACTCGTCCACCTCGCGGGGAGGATCGACGCGATGTCGACCGACGCCGACACGACGGCGGAGCTGACCGAGCTGCGGACGACGGCGCGCGATCGACTCGCGAACGGCGATCTGGCCGGGGCAGAGGACACGGCCGCTCGGCTCACCGAACTGCTCGATCTGCTCGAACTCGAGTACGAGCTGCGGATCGTGACCGACGCACGCAGTGGAGTCTGGCGGTACGACCCGTCGCGGAAGGGCGCCCGCAACCACTACATCATCGTCGAGGCCTTCGGCAGGCACGGCAACGCGCTGCGATTGTCGATCGAGAACGAGGAGACGGGCAAGGCCGAGCGGGTGCGGAAGTTCGGCGTGCGCGTGCCGGAGTCCGTGTACGAGCGCATCAAGGCCGACAAGCTGGACAACGGGATCATCGACGCGCGGATCTTCGGTCACAAGCGGCGTGGCTCGCGGGTCGTCGACTACGAGTTCGAGGTCGCCGGCGGGATGATCACGAGGTGGTGACGTGAAGAAGCGTGGTCCCGAGGTCTACCAGGAGATCCAGAGCAGCGTCGCTGGCGCCGAGTCCCAGACTTGGCAGCTCGAGCAACGGCTGGCGACCGAGCGTGCCGAGTTCGCGCGGCTGCGGGCGGCCGAGACGCGGGTGATCGCTCGACTTGCGAAGGTGCGGCTCGACGAGCTCGCCGGGAAGCGCGTCGCGAACGACCTGGACGCGGCCGATCGCGAGGCGCTCAACCATCTGGATCGGCATGCGGAGTCGCTGCAGGAACTCGTCGAGGAAGTCCGGCGAACCTCGGCCCGCCAGGCCGATCTCGAGACCGAGCACGCAGCGCTCGTCGCCGCGCGCGACAAGGCGCACGCCGAGCACGAAGTGGTCCTCGAACAGGTCATGGGCCGACTCGGCGAGGACGACGAGTACGTCGAACAGGCGGCCAGCGTCGAGCAGGCGACCGACGTCGCCGCGCACGCCGCGGAGAAGGCGCAGTTGGCGGAGGCGGATCGTGACGCGAAGCGCAAGCCGTACGAGGCGGACAAGCTCTTCCGCTACCTCTGGCGGCGACGCTACCGGTTCCCCGAATACGAGGCGCTCGCGCCGATCCGCGCGCTGGATGGTTGGGTCGCCGAACTCTGCGGATACGACCGTGCACATCGGGATTTCGGCATGCTGCTCGAGATCCCTCGGCGACTTCGTGAGCACGCGCTCGACCTGGCGACACGCGCCGAAGTCGAGGCGCGCGAACTCGAACGCCTCGAGCAGGCGGCGCTCGCCGCAGCCGGCGTCGATCGGCTCGCGGAGAACGTGCGACGGGCTCAGGAGGGCGTCGATCGGATCGTCGCCACGATCGAGGACGTCGAGCACCGACGCGCCGAACTCGAGCAGGAGCGAATCACGTTCGCCAAGGGTGCCGATCGCCATACGCAACGCGCGTTGACCGCGCTCGCCGAACAGTTCGAGCGAGATTCGATCCGCGAGCTCTGGTCCGA
>JAGQQZ010000368.1 GCA_020425915.1 Planctomycetota bacterium
GGGCTACAAGCGCTACCGCGTCGAGTTCGAGGACCTGTTGCGCGAGGCGCATGCACGGGGGGCTGACGAATCGCAGGTGCAGGCGCGGGTCGTTCGCGACACGTCGGGTGCACCGGGTGCGAACAACGTCACGGTCATGGAAGAGCTCGCGATCTTGAACAAGGTGCAGCTGCTCCACGACGTGTTCACGCGGCGGGCGGCGGGCTACTTCAGCAAGCTCAACAAGGCGATCCGAGGCCAGTAGCGCGAGGAGACTGAGCGATGAACCCGATGCAAGGTGTGTTCCAGGGCTTCGACATCACGAACTCGGCGCTGTCCGCAGAGATGCAGCGTTCCGAGGTCGTCGCGGCGAACCTGGCCAACATGCACGTCACTGGCAACTCCGAACGAGAGCCGTATCGCCGCAAGTCGGTCGTGTTCGAGGAGATCCTCGCCCAGGCGAACAACTCGTTGGCCGACGTCAACGGCGGCGATCGCCTGTCGGCGGGCGTGCGCGTTCGCGAGGTCGTCGAGGACCGCTCGACGCAGTTCTTCGAAGCCTACGACCCCGGCCACCCCGACGCCAACGAGCAGGGCTTCGTGCTGCGCTCGAACGTCGACATGTTCCGCGAGCTCATGGACCTGACGGTCGTGCGCCGCAGCTTCCAGGCCAACCTCGCGGCGATGCGGACCTACCGCACCATGCTGCAGGCCACGATCCAGAACTTCCGTTCCTGAGGCGTTGAGTCACGATGAGTAGCTTCGACATCCTCGGGCCGGACAGCTTCCGGCGCCCCATGGAGATCAAGCCGCCGACCCGCGAGATCGGACCGAAGATCGCGGGTGGCGACCAGAACACCGGCGACTTCGCTGGCAAGCTTGCCGACGCGCTCGGCGAGGTCACCAACCTCAGCGGCGAGGTCAAGGACAAGGCCGAGGCGCTCGCCCGCGGCGAGAACGTCGAACTCCACGACATCATGGTGTCGATGGGCAAGAGCGACGTCGCCTTCAACCTCATGCTCGAGCTGCGCAACAAGCTGCTCGAAGCGTGGAACACGATTTCGAGATCCGCGATCTGATCCATGCCGACGTTCCTCTCCGAACTCGTCAGCCAGCTCCGCGGCATCTGGAGTCGCCTCGACGGTGGTCAGCGGATGACGATCGTCGCGGTCGCGCTCGCGGCCGTCGTCGGTCTCGGTGGCATCGTCTGGTTCGCTGGCCAGCCGGACTACGTGACCGTCCACACGGCCGTGGACTCGGCCGAGTTCACCGAAGCCAGCCAGGCCGTGACGTCCGCCGGCGTCGGGGTCAAGACCGACGGGATGTCGATCCTGGTCGAACGCTCGCAGGCCAGTCAGGCCTACGCGGCGCTGATGAGCGCTGGCGTGACGGGTGAGTCCGACCCCGACCGGGGGCTCGGCGACAGCGGACTCGCGAGCGGCCGTCTCGAGACCGAGGACCGCTTGCGCGTGCAGTACAACCTGCGCGCCAAGAAGCAGGTCGAGCGGCTCGACGGCGTGCTCAGCGCGTACGTGACGTCGCACAAGCCGAAGCGTTCGGTCTACAGCTCACTCGACGAGGAGACTCGTCCTGGCGCCTCGGTGACGATCAAGCTGCGCCCCGGCACGGCGTTCGCGCCGGTCGCGCGCAACGCGATCGCCGCCGTGTCGACCGCCGTCGGCATCCCGGCGAAGTACATCACCGCGATCAACGCGAAGACGAAGGAGATGTTCACGCTCGACGAGAACGGGCGCGACGTCTCGGGTGGCGGCTTCATCGAACAGCAGGAAGAGAGGAGCCGCGATCTGA
>JAGQQZ010000369.1 GCA_020425915.1 Planctomycetota bacterium
CCGTCACCTTCGCGCCGGTCGCCGTAGGCGATCGGCCGGCGCGAAGGTGACGGGGCAAACGGGGGGAGCCCCCGCGTCTTGCCTTTGATCCCGAGCGTTCGTGAGCCGAGGATCAACGGAGGCACGATTCGACATGACACGTCCCACTCCACCGGTTCCCGACCGACCAGAGGATCGACCTCACGCCTCACGCCCTGCCGTCCGCACCCCGACGCCCCGCGAAGTCCATGTCGCTCGCGCGGTCATGGTCGGCTCGCTGATCGCATACACGATCTACTTCGATGTCCGCTACGGACTGACGTTCGACCAACAGGGCATGGACGCGCTCTGGCCGGTCGTGTGGTTCATGACACTCGCCGGTCTGGTCATCGGGCACGCCCCGGCGTGGGTGCTGTCGCGGCGCATCGCAGTCGAGCACAGGTACGTGTTGCTGCGATACCTGGTCTCGACGATCCCGCTCGCGGCGATCGCCATCAGTGGAGTCGTCGTGCAGGGCGCGGACTGGGACGAACTCGTGCTGTTCCTGATCCCGACGCTGCCTTCGCTCGTCGCCGTGACGATGCTCGCGGTCCGGTCCTACCGTCGCGGACCACGATGAAGATCGTCGTCCTCGGGAACGCCGGCTCGGGCAAGAGCACGCTGTCGAGAAGACTTGCCGAGCGCGGATCGGCCGAGCGCTTGTCGCTGGACGACGTCGCGTTCGACGGCGGGATCGAGCGGCGCGCTCTGCGTGACAGCGTCGACGACGTCGAGCGGTTCCTCGCGAGCCACGCGAGTTGGGTGATCGAAGGCTGCTACGCCGACATCGTCGAGGCGATCCTCGGTGACTGCGACGAGCTGATCTTCCTCAACCCTGGGGTCGACGCCTGCGTCGCTCACTGTCGCGCGCGGCCGTGGGAGCCGGACAAGTTCGGTTCCCGGGCGGAGCAGGACGCGCATCTCGAGAACCTGATCGAGTGGGTGCGCGCGTACGAAGAGCGCGAAGACGAGTACGGGCTTCGCAGACACCGGGCTCTGTTCGATGCCTTCGTCGGACCCAAGCACGAGTTCGTCGATCCACGCGAATACGAGGCGCTCTAGACCGCGGCGGTAGCCACGCGCTGGAACGGGACGATCGCATGGCGAGCCGTTCCGTCAGCGGCTCGCGTCAGACCGGTCCGCTCGAAGTACGCGTTCGAGGATCTCGCTCGCTTCCCCGAGCACGCGGAGTTCCTCTCGATCCAGTCCGCGGAGCATCGACTCGACGGACCCGAGGCGGCGCGCACGGGCCCGTTCGAGCAGGCGGCGGCCCTTCGCGGTCGGCGACAGGATCATCGCGCGCTTGTCCGTCGGGTGGGGGCGGCGGCGGACGAGTCCGTCAGTCTCGAGTGCGCCGACCAGGCGGGACATCGTCGGGGTTGCGACCTGTTCGGTCGCGGCGAGTTCGCTGAGCGAGCGTTCGCCGCCGAACACGAGCACGGAGAGCGCCGAGAGTCTGGCGGGCCCGACTTCGGCTTCGACGTCGACGGTGCGGAGTCGTCGCAGCAGGTGGATCGCGGCCGAGTGCAGCCGGTCGGCGGTTCGGGAAGTGGGGCTTGACCGGGCCATATGGTTAGCTAGGCTAACGAAACGCCGAGGGGGGCACAACTGGAGTTCCACGCATGACCGATCCGATCTTCGACTGCATCCGAGCGGGTGACGCGTCGGCCCTGGAGGCGCTGTTGGCCGACGACCGGACCCACGCGATCGCGCGCGACCCGCGTGGCATCTCCGCGCTGATGACCGCGCTGTATCACCGACAGCCGAGCCTCGCGGCTTCGATCCGAAGGGCGCTCGACGCATCGGGAGTCGATCTCGACACCTTCGAGGCGGCCGCGATCGGAGAGGTCGCGCGGCTGCGAACGCTGGTCGAGCGGGATCCTGCCGTCTTGTCCGCCACGAGTGCCGACGGCTTCACGGCGCTCCACCTCGCGAGCTTCTTCGGCCACGAGGAAGCGAGCGCGTTGCTGCTCGACCAGGGAGCGCCGGTCTCGAGTCCGGCGGCGAACCCGTCGGCCGTCCATCCGCTGCACAGTGCCGTCGCGGCTCGCGCGGCGGGCGTCGTCGCCCGACTCCTGGCCAGCGGCGCGGACGTCGACGCGGCGCAGCACGGTGGCTGGACGGCGCTGATGGCCGCCGCGATGCACGGTGACCGGGCGATCGTCGAGATGCTGCTCGCAGCCGGGGCCGACGTTGGACTCCGCAGCGACGACGGCCAGACCGCACGCGATCTCGCCGAGCCGGGCGTCGTCGATCTGCTCGGCTGAGCCGAACCGCGAGTCGCTACCGGCGACGCAGGTAGACGACCGTGCCGACGTGGCGCAGCGCGTCCAAGGACAGCGTGCGGAAGCGGCCGACGAGTCGTTCGCGCGCGGCTTCGTCGACCTGTTCCTCGCGCCAGGTGTGCGTGTCGAGGACCTCGAAGCCGTACTGCTCGAAGAGCGGCAGGTACTCGAGCGGGCGCATCCGGTTGCAACTGTTGACCATCGGCGCGTCGGGCTCGTGGGCGAGCCAGTCGAGCTGGTTGCCCGAACTCTCGTACCAGCCGTGGTCGGTGCCGTCGATGTTGTGGATCGCGTATCCGCCGGGCTTGATGACGCGCGCCTGCTCGGCGATGCAGGCCTCGACGTCCGGTACGTGCTCGAAGAAGCTGTTGCTGCAGCAGATGTCGATCTCGCCGTCGCCCACCGACAGTTCGCTGGCCGACTCCCGCCGGAATTCGAGCCGATCACCGATCGCCGGCGAGCCGGCCCACAGGGCGCCCGGGTCGATGTTCGCGCGGGCGATGTTGCGGCTGATGTCCTCTCGGGTGACCACCCGATCGCGTCGGCCGCCGAGCAGCAGGTAGGGATCCATCAGCATCCACGCGATGTAGTTGGCGAGGATGCGCGAGGCCGACTCGATCGACTGGGGCTGGTCGAGGTCGACCGCGATGCCGCGTTCGGCGCCGAGGAGCACGTAGAGGAGAATCCGGCCGATCGGGTTGACCGATCCGCAGCCGAGTTCGAGGACGTGCTTGCCTTCGATCGGAGGCGGCGTGAGCGACGTCGCCATGAAATCGTAGACGCCGAACACGTCCATGATGTGTCGCGGCGACAGTCGGTTCGCGTGGACGTCGAACAAGCGCTCGATGTCCAGCGCGAGCCAGCCGAACACGTCCGCGTCGACGTCGCCGTCGGAAGTCGTGACGACCTCACCGGCCCTGACTCGTGCGAGCAACTCGCGCGCGAGTTCGGCGCTCGGCGTGTCCGCGAGGGACTCGTAGCGCGCGTCGTGGCGATGCAGGGAACCGGCCGGAGGAGGGTTCGACATGCGGCGGATCATAGCTCGGACGCGTGCCGATGTGCCTCGAACGCGGAATGCATGTCCCGTCTCGACCACGCGCGTCCTTGTAGTTGCCGATGCGTTCGATTCGATCGTGCGTCCTGGTGTTGCTGTCGGCGTGCGCCGCGTTCGGGACCGGGCCGGCATACGGCCAACCGTCGCCGCCACGGGAGGATGTACGCGCTCGCTTCGGCCGGGTCGGTGTCGCGGTTCGTTCGGTCGACTTCGAGCGCGGACTCACGGCGCCGGTGACCGGCTGGATGCGCGGCATGGGGGTCGGAGCGCTGCGTGGCCTCGGCTATGCGGTTGCACTTCCTCTGGCGGGCGGTGTGTACATGTCGAGTCTCGGACCGCTCGGCACGCTCACCGGGACGGCGATCGGCGGCGCCGTCGGGGTCGTGTTCCTGCCGGTCTCGATCGTCGTGGGGGCGTCGACGGCGTTGGACCGCGACGAGGTCGAACGGATCCGGAAAGACGTCGAGATCGGACTCGCGAGGTTCGACTTCCCCGGTCGGCTGATGCGCGAGTTTCGCACGCGTGCCATGACCGAGGCGAGGGCGTCGGTCGTGGACCTCGGCGTGCAGTCGATCCCGGTGGAACCCGACGTGGCGTGGCCGGATGCTTGGGGTCGCTGCGACACTGTGATGTTGCTCGACGCGTTCGCGATGCCCGCGAGTTCGTCGATGGGCCTCTTCACGATGGACGGCGACTACACGATGGCGCTCGCCGTGCGCTTGCGCGTGATGCTGAAGGGCGAGGCCGAGCCGGTCTACGACAGTCTGTTGACCTTCTGCGACGCGCGCGAGCAGCACCGGTTCGCGGATTGGGGCGCGAGGAGCGGTCGCCGACTCGTCGACTACCTCGATCGAGCGATCGGTGTCGTGGTCGAGCGCCTCGTCGACGAGGTCTGGCTGCGGCATCCGGACGCGGGCGCGCCGACGCGGCGGCCGTTCGACTGGAACGAGGTGTTCCGATGATTTCGCGCGCATGGATGGCGAGCGTGTTGGCGAGTCTCGTGCTGCTCGGGTGCGGCGGGATGCAGTACGGGCTTCGCCCCGAGCCTGTCGCGTTCGAGATGGGCCAACCGATGCTGCGGTGGGAAGCGTTTCCGACCGCGGCCGACCTCGAAGCCGACGACCAGGGCGTGCTCGTACGCGCCCAGGACGTGTGCTACGACCTTCGCGTCTACCGGCCCAACGGCGCGCTCTTGCTGGAGCGTCGCGGCATCCCCGACACACGGTTCCTCGTCGTGCTCGAACTCCGACCGGGCGAGTACCGTTGGACGGTCCGACCACGGTTCACGGTCGATGGCCACACGCGCATCGGTCAGTGGTCGCTGCAGCCGAAGGGTCGGTTCGAGAACGCGATCCTGCCGGTGCCGGTCGAGTCCTATCCGTCGTTCCGCGTCGGCGCGCGTCGATAGCCGGATCAGTTCGTAGCGAGACGCGCGGACTCGGGTGCGAGTGGGAAGGCGAGTCGGAACACCGAGCCTCCCCCGGCGCGATCCGCATGCGAGATGGTCCCGTCGTGCGCGGCCATCACCGCGGCGCAGATCGGCAGCCCGAGCCCGGTCCCATCCGGCTTGTCGGTCAACAGGTCGCCACCCTGCCAGAACCGTTCGAACATCTTGTCCTTCTCGGCCGCGTCGACGCCCTTGCCTCGGTCCGCCACCTCGACGACGACCGTGTCCGTCTCGAGCGCGACGCGGACTTCGATCTCGGTCCCCTCGGCGGAGAACTTGCGAGCGTTTTCGAGCAGGTGGAACAAGACTCGCTCGATGCGTTCCTCGTCGACGACGGTGACGGCCGGCGAGTCGGCGATGTCGAGCCGCACGCCGTGCGCCCCGTCGTTCCAGGAACCGTGCTGGACGACGCGTTCGACGATCGTGCGGAGGTCGACCGGCTCACGCTGCCATTCCACCGATCCCGAGTCGAGCTTGGCCAATTCGAGCACCTGATCGATCAGGCGGCTGAGCCGACGGGCCTCGGTGTGGATCACGCCGGCGAACTCCTCGGCGGTCGCGGCGTCCTCGGTCCCGATGCTGGTCAGGATCTCCGCGAACGAGAAGATGTTCGTGACGGGTGTGCGGAGTTCGTGACTCGCCGTGGTCAGGAAGTGCGTCATCGCCTGGTTCGCGGCCTCGAGCTGATCGCGTTGGTCGGCGAGGATCCGGTTCTTGGCCCGGACGTCGGCGAGCAGGCCTTCGATGCGCTCGGTCATCGTGTTGAAGGCGGTCGCGAGCCGATCGAGCTCGAGCGTCCTCGACCCCGGAACGCGGACGCTGAGGTTGCCGCTCGCCAGTTCGCTCGAGGCGTGAACCAGTTCGAGCACCGGTGTCGCGATGCCGCGGGCCAGTCGGTTGCAGAGGAACAGTCCGACGACGACGGCCAGCGTGCCTCCTGCCGTGACGAGTAGGAGGATCGTGCGGAACAGCTCGTGCACCGACGACGCGGACACGGAGAGCACGAGATGGCCGGCGTCGCCGAGCGGCGCGCGGATCGCGAAGCACCCGATCCCGCCGAATTCCACCTCGTCGACGGCGCGGTCGAGCTCCGAGGTGATCGGTTTCGGCGTCCTCAACCTCTCGACGTCGACGGGTTCGGCCCAGGAGTGAGCGACCGGGCGAGAGTCGTTGCCGAACAGTGCGATGTCGAGGCCCGTGACCTCACGCAGTTCGGAGGTGAGGCGAAGATCGGCGCGTTCGAGCAGCACGACTTCGCCGAGGATCCGTTCCAGCGCGACGACGGGGACTCGCGCGGCAAGGACGGGAATCCCGTGCCACTCCCGCAGGCC
>JAGQQZ010000370.1 GCA_020425915.1 Planctomycetota bacterium
AGCGCCGAGAGCCTCGTCCGCCGTCCGCTCACGCGCCCTCCGCGTCGTCGCCCTGCGGCTCCGGCAACGGTCGGTCCATGTCGAAGCGCCAGCGGTGGTCCATGCGGACCAGGCCGACCTCCTTCGTCGTCGACCGCACGACGAGGTTGGTCTTCAACATGTGCTCCTCGTAGCGGTGCACGCCGCTGCCGTCGAACACGATGACGGGCACCAGGAACTGACCGGAGAGCAGCGTGTTGTTCGGCCACTCGAGCACCGCGCAGCCCTCGCGTCCCTGGACCTCCACGCCGTCGAAGTGCGTGAACGTCCCGGCGCACAGCGTCATGTCCTGGCGCAGGAACCCGATGCCGAACTGGATCGGCGTGCGCGCTGGGTCCGGGTTGCGCCACCACACGCGGATCTCGATCGGGACGCCGGCCTCGATGTCGTAGGTCTCCTCGCCCGTGTCCATGCGGTAGATGCGCGCGTCGACGACGTGCGGGCGCACGGCGGGGTCGAGGTCGGAGGCCGTCGAGTCGGGCAGAGCGGCCTCGATCGCGGCGGCGTAGTCGTGGATGTGGTCGCGCGGGTAGGCGGAGTACTCGTTCGTGACGGTCACGGAGTCGCCGACGGCGGCCGGGAGACCGTTGCGCATCCAGATGGCCTCGTCGCAGAGCTGGCGGATGTCGTACAGCGAGTGGCTGCAGAACAGGATCGTCTTGCCGCGCTGCTTGAACGAGTAGATCTTGTCGACGCACTTCTTCTGGAAGTACATGTCGCCGACGGCGAAGACCTCGTCGATGATCAGGACGTCCGGGTCGACGACGGCCGCGATGGCGAAGCCGAGTCGCAGCCCCATGCCGGACGAGTAGGTCCTGACGGGCTGGTCGATGTAGTCACCGAGTTCGGCGAACTCGATGATCTCGTCCATCTTCGCCTCCATCTCGCGGCGCGTGAACCCCATCATCACGCCGTTCGAGACGATGTTCATGCGCCCCGTGAAGTCGAGGTGGAAGCCGGCGCCGAGCTCGAGCAGGCTGGCGACGCGCCCGTTGATGCGCAGGCGTCCCTCGCTGGGCGGCGTGATGCCGGCGAGCACCTTGAGCAGCGTCGACTTGCCCGCGCCGTTCGCCCCGATGAGGCCGAGCGACGCGCCGGAGGCGAGCCGGAAGTCGACGTTGCGGAGCGCCCAGAACTCGCGGTGGCGCTTCAGCCGGCCGAGCGAGCAGGCCTCGATCACTCGGTCGAGTGGTCGCTCGTAGGCCCGGTAGTGCTTGCCGAGTCCCTCGACCTCGACGGAGTACTTCGTGGTCATCGCGGCCGCCTCAGATCTCGTCGGCGAAGCGCCGCTGCGACAGGCCGTAGACGACGAAGCCCACGACGAAGACACCGACCGACCAAGCGGCGAACACGAGGAACGAGTGGAACGGGTCGGGTCCGAAGGCCTCGTCGAAGGCCGGCACGCCCAGCTCGAGGAGCTTCGACCGACTCATCAGTGCACTGCGCCAGACGTGCACGAGGTGGTAGATCGGGTTGTAGGTGAGCGGCTCCATGTACGGCTCGAACTTGTCCGTCATCACGGTCACCGACGGCACCCAGAAGATCGGCGTGATGAACATCCACACCGTCGCGAGCAGCGTGACGAGCTGCAACGTGTCGCGCAGGAACACGTGGCAGGTCGCGAGGAACAGCGCGAGACCGTAGGTGAACAGCAGCTGGAACGGCAGGATCGCGAGGATCCACAGCGCGTCCTTCCCCGGCAGCGGCCAGACGCCGAACGCGCACGCGATCAGGAAGGCGAGCACGCCGAAGAGCATCGTCACCATCGACACGAGCACCGCGTTGAGCGGCAACAGCTCGGTCGGGAACGAGAGCTTCTTGATCAGGTTGCCGTTGTCGACGATCGAGGTGCAGTCGCGCGTCAGCGCCTCGGCGACCGAGGTCCACACCATGACCCCGACGAACATGTAGATCCCCATCGCCGACTCCTGGCCGGCGGGCAGGTCGGGGATCTTGAAGTTCAGGAGCTTGGTGAAGATGAAGTAGTAGACGACGAACAGG
>JAGQQZ010000371.1 GCA_020425915.1 Planctomycetota bacterium
CCCGTGCGCATCGTCACCGACATGGCGGTCCCGGTCCCGACGACCGATCCCGGTGGGATCGTGACCACTGCCCCGGAAGTCGCCGAATCGTCGAGTGTGGAGCCTCCCTGCACGCCGGGATTCAGCGCGAGGCCCGCGCTCGTGGAGACGTCCGGCAGGAAACACACGAACGGTGCCTCGTCGAATCCCGGCGCGTCGACCGCGACCGAGTATCCGACCAGCTGGTCACCGGTGACCGCGCTCGCGAACGGCGCATCGATGCTCAGCACCGTGCGACCCGACGGCCGGGTCGCGAGGTCGACCCGGCCGTCCCGAAGGCTCGTCGCGTGCACGCCGCGCGCGGGGATCGAAACGGTCGCGCTCGACACGCCGAGCAGGTTCGTGTCGGTCTCGTCCGCGTGCCGGAGCAGCACGCGATAGGACGCGTCGGGCAGGTTCGGGAGGTCGGGCCCGATGTCGCTGCCCTCTCCCGTACAGCCGGTGAGCAGGAGCAAGCCGATCCAGAGTCGCGGAGTCTTCACCCGCGAGAGTATGGCGGTCGCGGTTGCGCGTTTCGAGCGACCGTGACGCGGCAGCCGCGTCGAAGTGGCCTACTGGATCGTGATCTCCACGGGATCGCCGAACACCGTCCCGATCCCGTCCGTGTCGAACGTCACCCCGGTCGCGTAGAACCGCATTCCGCGCAGCGCCGGGGCCGCGGGCAAGGTCAGGAGGCCCCCCCCGGCACCGCGATGCAACGCCGCGACGTTGCCGTGCAGGAGCGCATTCCCAGGAGTCAGGCTCAGAGCCGTCAGGTAGTCGACCCGGATCGGCAGCGAACGACCGTCCGCCAGGATGGTCCGCGGCGAGTCCTGCGAAGCGAGCATGACCGCGTAGCTGCGGCCACCCTCCGACGGACTCGAGAGCTCGACGACGCAGGCCGAGCCGATGGCCGGGTCGCCGACGAGGCGCATGCTCGGCTCGACGACCGTGAGCACGCGATCGGCCGTGACGTCGCGGAGGTGCTGGACCACGCCGGACGGCCAGGTGATCCGGAGCTCGTCGACGGTCGTGCGGTCGCCGAGCCCGAAGTGCACACGCCGATCGTTCGTACCGAGATAGCCGACGCCGTGCCGGCGCCACTGCCGCTGCCAGTCGTTGCCAGCGCGGAGTTCGATCCGCGCGCCGTAGCCCTGTCGGTTGCTCGTCGTGCCTCGGGTCTCGATCCCGATCCAATGTC
The DNA here is from genome assembly GCA_020425915.1 of Planctomycetota bacterium. Classification (GTDB taxonomy): domain Bacteria; phylum Planctomycetota; class UBA1135; order UBA1135; family UBA2386; genus JAGQQZ01. The sequence goes on from JAGQQZ010000371.1 coordinate 1,220, forward strand.
GCTGCGGCGAGACGTTCCGGTGCAGCGCGAGACTCCGGCTAGCGGCGAGGAACGGCAGGTCGGTGAACCGATGTAGCAAATCGATACGCCCGTCGTCGTCGAAATCGGCGGCGATCGCGCAGAGCTGCATCTCGACCGGCGAGATCGGGTTGGCGACGAGTGGCCACGGGATCTCGGCCGCCGCGGGCTGGGCCGGATTCCGATACAGGTGGTTCGGCGCGAACTGATGGACGACGTGCAGATCGAACCAGCCGTCGTTGTCGAAGTCGCGGAAGTGCACGGCCCAGCCGAGATGACCACCGGCAACCCCGAAGGTCTGCGTCTCGTCGCGGAACCGACCACGTTCCGGACTCCAGACCCGGAACAGGTGGTCGGGCGCGCGGTCGCTGACGAAGAAGTCGACCCCGCCGTCGCAGAACGCGTCGACGAAGTCACAACCCATGCCGTACATCGCGTCGACCGCGTCGAACGTCTCACCGACAGGCTCGAACCACTGCCCCGCATGGTTGCGGAACAACTGGTTCGGCGCGTAACTGGTCCCTTTGTCGTTGACCGTGTAGAGGTCCGGCCAGCCGTCCTCGTCGAAGTCGATGAACACGGCGAACAACGTCGCTGCATCGGGCGCGGTCACCGGCTCCCCGTCGAACACCCGGACGAATCGATCCCCGAGGTTCCGGTAGAGGATGCTCGGCTGTGGCGAGGCGTTGGCATTGAGCCGATTCGCCAGGTAGAGATCGAGTAGGCCGTCGCGGTCGAAATCGCCGAACGTCGCACCCCACGCAGACGTCTGTCCGGTCAGACCCCAAGCCATCGCCGACTCGACGAAGTGACCCGTACCGTCGTTGATGTAGAGCTGGAGTCGACGACGCCAGTTGCACAGCAGCAGGTCGTCGTCGCCGTCGTTGTCGATGTCCGCCGACTGCGCGGCACGCACGCCCAGGTTGGGACCGAACCCGGCCTGAGCCGTGACGTCGGTGAACTGCATGTTCCCGTCGTTGCGGTAGAGCCGGTGCTGCGAGCCGTTGAAGACTCCGCCGGCGACGAACACGTCGACGTCGCCGTCCCCATCGTGGTCGAGCGCGCACATCCCGACCCCGTAGACGCCGTCGGGATAGAGCGAGTCGTCGCGCGGCGCGCCCTCCAGTCCGGAACCCGAGGTCACGTCGACGAACACCTGCGCCAGGGCGATCGAAGCGAACGCGAACGCGTCCGCCATCGCCACGAACAGCACGGAACGGACCCGTTGCATGGGCCCTCCAGGGATGAGAGAGAGTTGAGCGGTGAGAGAGACTTCGCGGCGCGGTGCCGCGCACCCCGGATCTTATCAACGGTCGGGCACCCCCACAATCGCGCCGGGCCCCCGCGGCCGCCTCACTCCCCGACGACGACGGATTCGAGTTCCGAGATCTCGGTCGAGCCGAAGTCGAACGACTGCAAGTGCAGCGGCCAGCCTACGATCAGCGGGTGATCGGGCAGCGGCACGGCGGCCGTCCACGACCCGGCCGCATCGAAGCCGACCGGAATCGGCACGAACGGTGCTCCGACCAGCAAGGACCCGAACGCGAAATCCTCGCCCGTTCCCGGGCGGACCGTCGTCAGCAGCAACAGGCCGACGGATCCGGGCGTCCCGTGCACGGTGACGCGAACGGTGCCACCGCGGCGCAGGTC
>JAGQQZ010000372.1 GCA_020425915.1 Planctomycetota bacterium
GAGGCGGACGCCTTCCGACCAGAGTTCGACGCGGCTCAGGCTGCCGCGATCGGGCAACGTGATCGAGAATCGCTTGCCGCGCGGGTCGGTCGCCCCACAACCGAGCGACAGGACCGTGATCGGATGGGTTTCCGTCTGCCCCAGGAACGTGAGTCGGAGTTCGTGCGTCGCCGCGGCCGCGCCGGGCGTGGGCTTCTGTCCGACCGAACGTCTCGGGCGGTCGAGCAGGACGGTTCCGTCGTCCGCGAGCCAGCCCTCGATCGTCACGAGCGGCTCCGGAGACGCGAGCACGAGTGGTGCGATGTCGGCTCCCGTGTCGATCCGGTCGCGCACCTTCTCGTAGTGGAACGCCGAGACCCACTTCCAGCCGCAGTAGCCCATCACGTCGTTGCGCGTGCTCGGCGACTGCAGTTGTCCACTGCGGCGGTCGTAGCCCCAGCGCCCGATGATGCCCCCGGCGTGCGGATACTGCGGGTCCGTTCCGGCGGCGCCGCCGCACGGCGCGTGGGACAGCCCGAAGTTGTGGCCGATCTCGTGCACCATCGTCGAGATCGAATGATCGGCGCCGACCGAAGCCGGGAACCCGACGTAGCCGAGTCCGAACACGCCGCTGTTGTAGCTCAGATCGATCGCGCCGTAGTAGTAGGCCGAGCTGCCGTCGCTGGCGCGCAATGCCGCGACCTCGGAGAGGACCGAACTCCAACCGTCTCCGTTCGCCGATACGTCCGAGACCGAAGTGATCGTGTACGGAGCGCGGACGGTGAGGTTCACGGACTCGACGGGCCAGTAGGCGAACAGTGCCTCGTCGAACGTCGAAGGCAGCGCGGTTCGACCGTTGACCACGAGCGGGACGACGACGACGTCGATGTCGGGGCCACCGCCGATGCGAGGCGTGTGCGTGGCCGTGTCGTTCGTCGGATCGCGGTCGACCGACGCGCCGTCCGGATCGAGTTCGAACGCGAGTTGCAGGCCGGGTTGCACCCAACTGGCGGGTATCTCGGCGGTGAAACTCTGCGAGAGGGTGCCGGGGTCCTCGCCGGTCGGCAGGGTGGCAGGCCCGTTGAGGTTGAGTCGCCCGACTTCGCTACCGCCAGAGCTGCCGACCAACTCGACGCGTGGGCTCGGTGTGCCGGCTCGATCGGCGAGGACGTGGACGCGTGCGAACACGGCTCTGCCTCGTACGAACTCGAGATCGCCCGCGAAGTACGACTGTGCGAACTCGACACGGCTGATCCAGCGGTCGATGTCGGCGTCGGGGTCGACGACTTCGACGAGGCAGCTCGTCGAACCCGACCTGCTACCGGCGTTCGCGGTGATCGAGACCGGATACGTACCAGGGACGACGCCGCCGCCGGCCGTGACGTTCAGGGTGCTGCTGTCGAGCGGCGTGACGGTCGCGTCGAACGACGCGGTCGGACCGCCGGGCAGCGGCGCGAGCGTCAGCGTCACGTCGCCGATCGCACCGGTCTCGCGGGTGATCTCGAGCATCGCGGCGGTCGACTGGCCCGGGCGCAGGGCGAGGCGAGGTGGCACGGACAGCGTCAGCCCGGCGGAGGTTGCGCCATCGACGGTATGGATCGTGACGTTTCGCGTGCGCGTGTACGACGGCGAACGCCCGACCACGGTGATGACATGCGACCCCGGCGTCGCCGACGGGTCGACGTCGATCGTCAGCGTGCCTGGCCCGCTGGTCAGATTGGCCGGCGTCACGCTCGCGTGCACCGTCGAGTTGTTGCCGTCGACCGAGAGCGTGATGGGCTCCTCGAAGTCGATTGCGGTGTTGACCATCAACGCGACCTGATGACGCGTTCCGCTGTTCGCCGCGAGGCTCTGCTGCGCGGACTCGATCGCGAATCCGCTGACTTGGGCGCTGCTGCTCGAACCCCCGCCGCCGCAGCCGGCGAGGAGCGCGAGTGATCCGAATGTGATGGCCGTGCGGTGCATCCTTGCCTCCTCCCCGAGAGACCTTCGGCAGGGACACGCGTGGGCTGAAACCCGGTTCGAGACGCCGGGACGTCGCGATGGCAAGGGCGCCTAGAGTTCGAGCGCCGCGAACGCCTGATCGGCGAGGGTGTCCCAGCCACGATTCGCAGCGGGGCTCGCGGGGCTCGGATGGGGGAGTCTTCCGAACGTCAGCTCGCCGTGGTCGGCCAGCGACTTGCGCGCTCGAGCCTCGGCGAACGCTCCGACTCCGATGACCATCTCCGGTGCCAAGGCGTCGACGACGCGACGCAGGTACCGATCGCAGATCGCGAACAGCTGCTTGCGCGTGTCGGCTGGCAGCTTGTCCGGAGTCAGGTTCCGGCCGCTCTCCTCCATGAAAGCGAGCGGGCAGTAGTTGTGGATGAAGAAGTCGCGGAAGAACGTCTCCGGGCTGCCGAAGCGATCCCGACACCAGCCCCAGAGCCGGCGTCCACTGACCTCCGACCGAGCGCAGTCGAAGCCTTCGATCGGTCGCTTCGGGTGCTCGATCGGTGGCTTGGCGACCGGTGCCTCGAGACCGAGCCAGTCGCGGGCCGCGGCGACCTCGCCGAACGGAATCCCGGTCTGCGCCATCCCGAACGGTCCCGGGTTCATGCCGAGCAGGAGCGCCTTCTTGTGGCCTCGTCCGTAGCGCCGCAGGTACGCGAGGTGCGGCTCGCGCGCATACACGAGCGGGTTGTAGACACAGGCGACGGGCTCACCGAATTCGAGCGCGGCGAGTTCCTCGACGACCTGGTTCGTCGCGCGTTCGAGGCCGGACATCTCGGACGCATTCTCGCGA
>JAGQQZ010000373.1 GCA_020425915.1 Planctomycetota bacterium
GGGTTCGAACACGGGGCCGCCGAGCGAACGGCTCGGCCTGTATCCTCGTGTGGCGGCTCGGCCCGCCTCTCGCAACGCATGTTCGATCGATTCGTAAGGCTCGCGCAGGCGAAGAAGGCGCTACGCGCCGGTCACTTCGAACAGGCTGTCGGTCTCCTCGATGACCCGACCGTTCGCGATCACCGTCGGTCCGATGATATTCGCTCGGAGGCGCTGCGGAATCTTCTCGGTCGCGCACGACGCCGTCGCGAGGCCGGCAGCCTCTCCGCGGCCATCGACGACGTGGAGTTCGTGGTCGCGCGCGCTCCGGAGTTCGATGGAGCGCAGGCGTTGCGGAACGAACTCCAGGAAGACGAGCGTATCCGTCTCGGAGAGTCGACGGCTCGTCGAGACATTCTCGGTCGTGCTCGGAGACACGCCGAACGGGGAGAACTGGGCGAGGCAGAGGCGCTCCTGTGCGGTCTCGATGCTTCTCGTCCCGAGATCGCGAGCGTTCGGGCCCTTGTCGCCGCGCGGCGTCGCGCCGCTCAGCGCAACGTCGAGGCCGTAGAACGAGCAATTCGCCGTTCCGACTTCACCGCGGGTCGCGAGGCCCTTCTCGCGGCGCGCAGTCAGGCCCGCGACCTCGAGGGTCTCTCGGAACTCGCAGGCCGACTGGCGGCTGCGATCGGTCGTGACCTCGCCCGGCGCATCACCGACTTGGTCGACGCCGGAGAATCCGCGCTGGCCATCGCCGAGTTCGAGCGAGAGCGAGCCGCCCTTCCTGAGCTGGAGCGAGTCGACCGCGTTCGGGACGCCGTGACTCGCGCGACCCGCACGACCGTCGACGAGTTGCGGGCACTGCTCGGAGATGGACGACTCGAGTCGTTTCGCGATCGGGCGAGATTCGCAGAACGAGGGCAGCGCGATTTGATCGCGGAGCAACTGGGTATCCGCCTGGCCGACGTCGAGGAGGTCCTGTCGCTCGTCGCGCGGGGCGAGTTCGGCTCCGCCGCCGATCAGTTGTCGAAGCTCGGCGCGAGGACGAGCCTGGATGGACTCGTGCGTGAGTCCGAGCGTTTGGCCGCACGCGCGCGCGATGCCGACGCGGCGGTCGAGCGAGCGCGCTCGCTCGTTGCGGAAGGTGAACTCGTCGCCGCACGGACTGTGCTGCTCGAGTTGCTCGAAGACTGTCCGTTGCACGAGGCGGCTCGCCGCGAACTCGAACTCGTCGACGCGGGAGCGCGAGACTGGCACGAACGGCTCGAACGTGCTCGGGCGCTTGCGCGAGAGGGCAGGCTTCGCGAGGCTTCGGCCATCACCTTGACGCTCGCCGTACCTGGGGTCCGGGGCGACGAGGCTCGCTTGTTGTTGCGGGATCTTCAGCTCCGCATCGATGCTGTCCAACGTGGGATCCGTCAAGTGCAGCGAGACGCGCACGGTCGATCCTCCGGCTCTCGCGATGGTCTGCGTCACTGCGTGGCCCGCCTCGACGAGCTGGCGAAGATGCAATCCGACACGGCGGAGCTGGGTGCGCTGCGTGAGGCGCTGCAAGGGGAGCTCGACGGAATCGAGGCGCTCGAGCGAGCCGCCGCAGCGCTGGATCGAGAGGATGTCGCCACGCTCGGGGAGGAGATCGACGCGTTCGTGCGTGCGCGTTCGCTCATGCTTGCCGAGCACCGGCTCGAGTCCCGGTTCCTGGACTTCATCGATCGCGTGCTCGACCACTCGGAACGCGCCGCCGGCGCGGGGCGGTTGGCCGTCGCGAAGTCCGTCGTCCAGATCGTCCGAGGGCCCGTCGGAGATCGCCCGGCGGCGCGTCGGTTGATCGACCTCGAGCAGCGAATCACGGCAGCTGCTGCTCGTGCGAATGACTCCGTCCAGCAGGGGCTTGCCGCGCTCGGGAACCGAGACATCGCTGCGGCGGAATCCGCACTCGAATGCGCGCGTTCCGCGTGGGTGGACGGCCCCGCGGTACGGAAGTTGGAGTCGGAGCTGATGAAGGCGCGCGACTGTGAGCAGCGACTCGATGGCGTCGAAGCGCTGGCGCGAGGCGCCGACCCAAGCGCGGCTCGCAAGGAACTCGAGTCCATGGGGCCGACGAACCAACTGTTCCGAACTCGGATCTTCGACATCAAGCAGAGTCTCGCGAAGGCGCAGGGACTCGATCACGCGTTCCTACTGCGCGTCGACGAGGGCGGTGAGTTCCTCGTGATGCGGGGCGACGTGATCAGCATCGGAAACGTCCGCGACGGAAGTGCGGATCTGCCGATCCTCGCGAACCTCACGGGTCGCCATGCGCGGATCCGGCGCTCGATGTCCTTTCACGGCGGCATGCAGGACTCGGTCGAGGCCGACGGTGGTGAGGTCCATGTCGCCAGCGAGAAGTGTGAGCGAGCGAAGCTGCGCGATGGGACGAACGTGCGGCTGGGCCGCTCGTTCGAGTTCGGCTACAGCGTGCCTTCGAAGCGCTCCTTGACCTCGATGATCACGCTGCGCGGGTTCACCGTCGCAGGCACGGATCGTGTGCTGCTGATGAAGGACCGCGGTCGCGATGGCCGGATCCTGATCGGTCGAAGCTCCGACGTCCATGTCCGTGTGCCGGACGCGGATTCCGAAGTCGAGATTCACGCGAGCAAGGATGGCCAGATCCGGGTTCGCTGCGCGGCCGGAGGCACGATCGACGGGCGCCCGTTCAGCGGTGAGGAACCGGTCGCTGCGGGTGCGTTGGTGCGCTGTGGAAACGTGACGTTCGTCCTGCAGCCGTGGGCGAAGTAGTCGGTTCCGTTCGACCGCAC
>JAGQQZ010000374.1 GCA_020425915.1 Planctomycetota bacterium
AACGTCAACGCCAACACCGTCACCACCGCGTAGCAAGCCGTCACCACGAGCCCGGGCACGCGCTCCCCGATCCACCGGTGCACGCCCCGCGAAGCCAGCCAGTGCACGACCACCAACGGCCCGACAACCCACGCGAAGCTCGTCCACAGCCCGGCATCGGGGAACGGCTGCCACATCGAGACCTCGGTCCGACCACCGGTTCGATGCGTGAATATCACGTCCAGGATGAACATCGAATCGCGCAGCGACCGCGCGCGGAAGAACACCCACGCGAGCAGCACGACGCTGAGCGTCGACGCCCACGCCACGAACGCGGGCACGAGCCTGCGCCCACGCGTCAGGCGCACCCATTCCCGGTGCAACACGAGCGCCGCGCCGTGGATCCCACCCCAGATGACGAAGTTCCACCCGGCGCCGTGCCACAACCCGCCGAGTAGCATCGTCAACATCAGATTGCGATAGGTGAATCCGCGCGAACCTCGGTTCCCGCCGAGCGGGATGTAGAGGTAGTCGCGCAGCCAACCCGACAGGCTGATGTGCCACCGCCGCCAGAAGTCCGTGATGTTGCGTGCGAAGTACGGAGCGTCGAAGTTCCGGCGCAACTCGAAGCCGAGCATCCGCGCCGTCGCGATCGCCATGTCGGAGTAGCCGGAGAAGTCGCAGTAGATCTGCACGGCGTACAGCAGCACCGCGATCGTGACCGACGTCGGCTCGTAGGCCCAGGGCGCCGCGAACATCTGGTCGACCGTGGCGGCGACGCCGTCCGCGATGCAGGCCTTCTTGATGAATCCGACGAGGAACTGACCGTAGGCCGCCCGGAAATCGACGTCGCGGATCCGCCTCGGCGTGACGAGCTGCGGGAGGAAGTCGACCGCGCGCACGATCGGTCCGGCGACGAGCTGCGGGAAGAACGCGACGTAGAGCGCGAAGTCGGAGAACCGGCGGGTCGGCTCGAGCTTCCCTCGATACACGTCGATCGAGTAGCTCATCGTCTGGAACGTGAAGAAGCTGATCCCGACCGGCAGCACGATGTCGAGCGTGACCTTGCTCACCGGCAGGCCGAGCCAGCCGAAGAACATCCACGCCGAGTAGGCGAAGAAGTTGAAGTACTTGAAGAACCCGAGCACGCCCAGGTTCGCGACGAGGCTGAGGATCAACCACCGGCGTGCCCCCCCGCCGACGCGCCTCGCTCGCACGACTTGCAGCGCCGCCACCCAGTCGACGACGGTCGACGCGAAGATCAGGAACAGGAAGCGCCAGTCCCACGCCGCGTAGAACGCGTAGCTCGCGGCGAGCAGCCAGTGCTTGCGGAGCGCGTGGCTCCGCAGCAGCCAGTGCACCGCGAAGACGACGAGGAAGAACCCGAGGAAGCGTGGCTCGGTGAAGATCATCGACCCGACCCGGAAGCGCTCCGCCGCGCATCGTCCATTCGCACGATCGGTTCGATCCGGTCCGCGAGCTGATCGGTCAGGATCTTCGCGCCCGACGAGTTCAGGTGCACCGGATCGAAGAAGTTCTCGAAGCGGTAGAGCGACTCGAATCGGGAGGGCCGGTCGAATGCGACGATCGGCACCTCTCGCGCGAGCGCGTCGATCCCTTCGTGGCCTGGTTCGATGCGATCGTACAGGTCGGGCAACACGACGAAGATCGGCTCGATTCCGACGGCGCGTACTCGCCGGACCTGGGCGCGGAACGTGGACTCGTCGAAACGTCGGGTCGGGGCCGAGTGCGCGCCGAGTTCGACGGCGGGCACCGCGTCCCGCTCGAACCAATCTCGCCGCGCGAGGAATTCGCGGTGTCCCGCGATCATCCGCTGCGACTCGTTGGACTCCATCGGCGCCCAGCCGCGACCGTCGAGGATCCACGACTCGGCCGGTGTGGGATCGAGCTCCGGGTGGACCCACTCTTGGACGATCCTCGGACCCTGGCCGACGCGGAACACGTTCGACGCCGTGTGCACGACGTGGAACCACGCGATGCGCGACCGTTCGGCCAGGTCGAGCGGCGTCGCCGCCAGCGTGCGCAAGGTCGGCAGGAGTTCCTCGGGCGTGTGCCAGGCGACGCTCTGCGCGGACATCCAGTTGCCGTCGCCGGGCTCGACGCTGTGGTTCGAGAGCTCGATGACCACGAATCGGAGCCCGCGCGGTCGCAACGCGAGCACCCAGCGCAGCAGGGCGTCGACGTCGTACGGCAGCATGCCACCGACACCGAGGTTGAACGAGTGCGTCGGTCGCCCGAGTTCGCCCATCCGCGCGTCGAACGACTCGGGAATCACGGCGCGACGCATCCGACTGGAGCCGAGGAACAACACGTCGTACGGCGGCTCCGCGGTCGCGACGTGGACGAGCTTGGTGCGCACGCGATCGCGGTAGCCCCAGGTGTCGGCCCACCGGACGAACACCGTGGTCGCGACGACCGCGACCACGAACACACCGAGATGCGCGGCGACCCGAGCGATTCCGGTGCGCACGAGCAGCACTCCTACGGCAGGTAGCGCGAGAGCTTGCCGCCGAGGCTGTTCGCCATGCACAGCGGCAGCTTCGACCAGATCTGGCGCGGTCGCTCGAGACGCGGGTTGCTCGGGTTGAAGCTCGGCAGCTCGGCGTCCTCCGCGAGCAAGATGTACTCGTAGTGCAGCTGCTCGGGTTCGAAGCCCATGTTCTTCTTGAACTTCGCTGCGCCGCTGTCGCGGCGGCTACGACCGAAGTCGAACACGCGGAAGCCGCGCTCGACCGCCCACTCCATGATCTTGCAGTAGATGTAGTCGTTGGCACCCGTGCCACGTGCCGCGAGGTCGGCGCCGGCGTAGTACGCGTAGACGCAGTCCTTGAAGCAGAAGCTCATCACCGAGACGAGCACGCGATCGTCGTCGTCGATGACGTTGTGGACCACGATCTGGCGACCGAACTCCTCGGTCAGCGCTCGGAACCAGCGATACGGAAGGGTCGGCGAGCCGAGGCGCTTCTTGTCGCGAGCGAACAGTTCGAAGAACTTGCCGAGATCGGTGGACTCGACGCAGGTCAGCCCGTGGCGGTCGCGCGCACGCCGAACTTCCGCGCGGGCGCGCTTCTTGATCGACGGCATGACCTGGTCGACGGTCGACGGCAACTCGCGACGGAAGGTGAGGTAGAGGTCGCTGCTGGACCGTTCGCCCGGGCGTTCTCCCAGGTGTCGCAGTTCGATGTACTTCGCGCCGAGCTGTCGCCCGATCCGCTGCGCGACTGCGAACAGTTCGGTCTGCGCGGCCTCGTCGACGGCGAGCACGCCGCCGTACACGGCGTACGGCAGACTGATGATCTGGTTGCCGACGAACGGACTCTTGAACCAGAACAGCGGCAGCACGCCGACCCATCGACGCCCCTGTTCGGCGACGAGGTAGTGAGGTTCGTGGCCGAAGGTCTCGACGACGACCCGCCGCCAACCCGTGAGATGGAAGAACGTCCCGTCGGGATGTGAGTGGACGAACGAGTCCCAACGCGCGTCCTCGCCGGGGACCAGCTCCCGGACCGTGATCGGGAGGTCCTCGTCGCGGACCTCGGGGGACTCGATCCGACGCTCGACCGGAGGTGCCGCGCCGAGCTCGGCACCACCCTCGAGGATCTCGTCGATCTTGTAGTTCCGAAGGCTGCCGGACTGCGTGAAGATGATGATCTCGCCCACCAGGCCGAAGCCGACCAGCTGGAAGCCGAACGCGATCAGGATCATCCCCAGCACGAAGATCGGGTGATCGCTGAGACCACCCTTCATCGTGAGCTTGTCCCAGACCGGCTTCGAACACAGCACGGCGCCGACGACCATCGTCATCAGCCCGAGCATCCCGAAGAACCGGAGCGGTCGCTGGGTGAACCGAGTCAGGAACGTGATGGCGAGGATGTCGAGCAGGCGACGGACGTACACGCCGACGCCGTAGAACCCTCGCCGCCCCTTCTCCTCCCGGTGTCGGACCTTGACCTCGACGACCCGGAAGCCTTGACGCTGCGCGAGCACCGGCAGGAACCGGTACATCTCCCCGTAGACGTTCACGTCTTCGAGCACCTGGCGTCGCATCCCGCGCAGGCTGCTGTTGAGGTCGTGGAACCGGATCCCCATGACGACCCGCAACAGCCAGTTGAAGATCCGGGACTGCAACCGGTTCAACCAGGGGTCGACGCGCGGGTGGCGCCAGGTCGCGACGAAGTCGGCGCCGGTCTGCATCGCCTCGACCAGCTTGATCAGGTCCTGCGGTTCGCTCTGCAAGTACTGCGGCGCATTCACGATCAGTCGACCGCGGGCGCGCGCGACACCGGCCGACAGGGCGATCGCCTCGCCGAGACCTTCGCCTTGGAGTCGCACGATCTTGATCGGGAACTCGTCCGACGCCGCCTCGAGCTCCTGGACGACCGTCGGATGGACGCCGTCGAGCACGAAGATGAGCTCGAACTCGTAGCCGCCGTTCCGGAGCGGGCTGCTGTAACCCTCGAGCAGCGCGCGCACGTCGATTTCGGAGGTCGTGACCGGCACGACGACCGAGATGAACTCCTGCCTGCCGTTCATCGGGCGGATGCCTCCGACGCGGTCAAGGAGATGCGGCGGCGGAAGAACTTCGACACGTTGAGCTGCAACTCGGCGAGGAAGCCGAGCAACCCGACGTTGATCGCGACGAGCAGGGTGATCGTCGCAGCCGTGATGAACGACGAGTCGAACCGATCCATGCGCACGATCTCCTCACCCGTCGACGAGAGCTTGTAGAACCCGAGGACGAACAGGAACGGAGCCGCGAGGAACAGCGGCAACGACAGCAAACCGAACCAGCGGATCGGATGCGCCGCGAACTGGATCAGCATCTTGATGACGATCAGGTCGGCGACGACGCGGAAGATCCGCCCCAGGCCATACTTGGACTCGCCGTACAGCCGGGCGTGGTGCCGCACCGGGACCTCCGCGATCCGGGCGCCGAGCCCGGCGCCCAGGGCGGCGATGAACCGGTGCATGTCGGAGTAGAGGTTCAGGCTCCGGACCACCCAGGCGCGATACGCCTTCAGCGAACAACCGGTGTCGTGGATCGGCACGCCGGTCGTGCGTCGGATCAGCAGGTTCGCGAGCTTCGACGGCAGGAGTCGCGTCGCGTAGGCGTCCTTCCGATTGCGACGCCAGCCGCAGACGATGTCGTAGCCCTGATCGAGTTTCTCGACGACGCGCCGGATGTCGGCGGGGTCGTTCTGCAGGTCGCCGTCCATCGTCACGACGGTCGAACCGCGCGCGTAGTCGAAGCCGGCCGACATCGCGGCCGTCTGCCCGTAATTGCGGCGGAACAGAACGACTCGAAGGTTCGGATCGTCCGCGGCCAGGCGTCGCATGATCTCACGGCTGCCGTCGGTGCTGCCGTCGTCGACGAACAGGATCTCGTAGTCCCGCCCCATCGCCTGCAGGGCACAGCTCAGCGCGCTGTGCAGCGCCATGACGTTCTCGACCTCGTTGTAGATCGGGATCACGACGCTGACCTCGACGCGACCGCCGGGGGAGTCGATCGGGCCAGGGCCTTCGTCGATCGGTTCGATGGAGTGGGTCGTCATGGGGCGAACGGCGAGCCGGGAACCATACCAACCACACTGCTCGATTGCTGTGTGGGGGTCTGGATCATCAACAGATGGCGATCCACACCGCGGAGGCGACGATCGCGGCGATCAACCCGAACCAAGGCCACAGCACGTCGATCGAGCGGCGTCGCCCGAAGCCCGGTCCGGCGACCACGTTCGGCGCGTCCTCGTCCCCCGGCAGCCAATGCTGCGGCTCCGGCCGGGGCCGGGTCGGGTCCGGCACGGCGTGGCCCTTGTACTCGCGGATCAGCCGCGCCCTCGCTGGCGGCCCCGATTCCGCGAGCGCCTCGCCGCTCGGCGGCGGCAGCAGTCGGAGTCCGCCGCCATCGGGGTCCTGGGGAGTTGCTCCGTCCTGCCAGTCGGGTCGCTCGAGGGTGTCGCGCGGATCGGTCATGCCATCGTCCCTATCGGCACCTCGGAGCGACGCCTTGCGCCA
>JAGQQZ010000028.1 GCA_020425915.1 Planctomycetota bacterium
CGCACGCGCTCTACGAGTGGCCATCGGTGCTCGGTCCCGTCGCGTGGGGCGGCGAGATGCTGCAGAACCTGCTGCTCGCGTACGCCTCGGCGGCCGCGGTCGAGTGCTACCGTTCGTGGCGGCAGGGTCGGCCGGCGTGGCGGCAGGCGTGGATTCGGTTCTCGATACCGGTCGTCGTCTGGGCGTCCCTCTGCGTCGTGGATCCGCCGGCCCCGGTCGTCGGGCCGGCGGCGGCGGTGGACGTCGTCGCGTTCGAGCCGGGGCGGGAAGAGTCGAAACGACTCATGTACTCCCGCGACTCGTACGCGATGGCGAACGCGACGCTGGCGATCGCGGGCCGCGGCGCTGCGGACCCGCCGGACCTGGTCGTCTGGCCGGAGACTGCGGTCGATCCGCTGTGGTTCGCGCGCGGCAGTCCGCTGCAACTCGCCGCCAGCACCCGGTTCGCCGGGGGGTCGTTGCTGCGCGACGGCGAGTTCGACTATTCCGCACTCGTCCTGTTCGACCCACTGGGTCGCGTGTTGGGGTGGAACGAGAAGCGCCATCCGGTGCCCGCGGCCGAGCGCATGCCGTGGCTGTTCGCGATGCCGGAGTGGATTCGCACGTGGTGCGAAGGGATCGTCGGCTACGTGCCGCGGATGGGATTCGGCCGGCCGCGGCCGTCGCTCGAGACGGCGGCGGGCGTGCCGTTCGGCGGGATGATGTGTTTCGACAACGCGTTCGACGATGTCGCACGCGAGCACGTCGCCGCCGGCGCGCGCTTCCTCGTCGTGGCGAGCAACGAGATCTGGTACGACCAGGGCGCGGAGCTCGATCAGATGGTCGCGATGTCGGTGTTCCGGGCGCTCGAGACCGCGACTCCGCTGGTCCGCTCGACCTCCGATGGAAGAACCGTCGCCGTTCGAGCCTCGGGGGAGATCGTTGCGCCACCGCTCGAACGGGTCGCCGGACGAGCCGGGATTGGATTCCTCCGCACGGACCTCCAGCCGGGCCCCGGCGCTTTGGGTCCGCTGGCATGGTTGCATCCGCTCCTCGACTGGCTGTTGCCGTTGAGCGGCGTCCTGCTGGTCGGGTTGATTCGACGCAAGTAGGCTAGAATTATCGACATCGAGCCGTCCTCGACCCCCTGGGTCGGAGCGGTTTCGGTACCGCAATCGGGGCCGAGTGGCCTTGACGAGTGCTGTCAGACAGTTAGGATTCGGCCGCTCCTTGGCCGTGGCTGTCCCAGCCCTCACGCGGTCCACGGAAACACTCGACCCCTGATAGTCCCTGTCGGCCGGCTCGCACTGGCCAAAGTCCAACCTGGAGTTCCTCGAGCGATGAGCACGATCGGTCGCATCTTCATCATTCTCAACCTCGTCCTCGCGGGCGTGTTCGTTGGCTTCGCTTCCACCTACCTCCAGTCCGCCGCGGACTGGAAGAAGAAGCACAACGAAGTCGTCGCCTCGGCCGCGGACACGAAGAAGGTTCTCGAAGAGCAGCTCCAAGCGGAAGCCGCCAAGTCGGCGCGCCTCGACTCGCAGCTCGCGTCGTCGCAGGCCAAGCTCAAGAGCCTCGAGTCGACCAACTCGACCCTCGTCGACGAGAACCGTCAGCTCGACGCCCGTCTCAGCACGCTGGACGGCGCGATGCAGACGATGAAGTCGGACCTCGGTACGATCAGCTCCTCGCTGGAGAAGGCGCAGTCCGAGTACACCAACTCGGTGAAGCTCGCGCTGGAAGCCACGTCCCAGCGGGACGAGGCACAGCGTGTGCGCGACACCGCGGTCGCCGATCTGTCCGACGCGAACAACGTGATCAAGTCGCTGCGCGAAGACCTCGAGATGCGCGACGCGAACCTCGCGAAGGCCAGCTCGACGAACAAGGAGCAGGCCATGCTCCTCGCCGCGATCCAGGCGAAGTTCCCCGACATCAACCTCAGCGTCCTGGCCCAGCCGGCGCTCAAGGGCACCGTCCGCCGCGCGGATGGTGACCTCCTGACGATCGTCGTCACCGACAACCCGGCCTCGGCCGACATCCGCCCCGGCATCCGCTTCGCGGTCGCCGGCGACAAGGGATACAAGGGCGAGGCCCTCGTGACCGAGGTCGAGGGCAACAACGCATTCTGCCGCATGGTGCTGCGCAACGGCGATTCGGAGATCGCCGTCGGCGACGCCGCGATGACCCAGACCCACTGATCGCGCAGGAGGACCTGAACCATGGCACGTAAGAGCAAGAACACCGGTGGTGGCCGTCGCGCGGCCGCCGCGACTGCAGCCCCCGCGGTCATCGAAGAAGTCGATGGCGGCGGTATGGGCGTCGAAGGCGCGATCGTCGTGACGACCTTCCTGTTCCTCATCGCGGCGGTCGTGCTCGTCGCGATGAAGTACAACGGTACCTACGGCGGCTGAGCCGAGCGCTCGTCGCTCGAGACACCGGATCGCGTCCGCGCGAGCCGGTGTTTTCGCGTACGGACCGACGGAGCCGGGCAGCGCACCATCCCTCCGGGCGCTCGCCGACTGTGGACAACCGCTCACCATGACGTGTTCGCGGCCCTCCTGAGCCCGCAACACGTAGTGGTATCCACGAGATCGGACGGCTACTGTTTGGGGTCGGCGCGCCACGGTCAGAACAGCACGCGCCGAAGGAGCCTGCGGTTGGCTCCCAAAGGACACGCACCAGGAGGGACGCATGGTTGTGAAGCCGCTCGAATGGGTCTTGAGCCGCTTCTCGGCTGACATCGGCATCGATCTCGGTACTGCGAACACGCTCGTCAGCGTGCGCGACAAGGGGATCGTGCTCGACGAACCGTCGGTCGTCGCGGTTCGAGCGGGGACCAACGAGGTCCTGCTCAACGGCGGCGCGGTCGGTCAGGTCGCGCTCGAGTACCTCGGTCGAACACCGCCGGCATTCACCGCGGTGCGACCGATGCGCAGCGGGGTGATCGCGGACTTCGAGATCACCGAGCGCATGTTGCGTTACTTCATCCGCAAGGTGCAGCCGTCGCGGACGTTCGTCAAACCGCAGGTCGTCATCGCCGTGCCGTGGGGCATCACGATGGTCGAGAAGCGCGCGGTCATCGGGTCCGCCGAACGCGCCGGTGCGCGCCGCGTGTTCCTCGTCGACGAACCGACGGCGGCGGCGATCGGTTCGGAGCTCAACGTGCACGAACCGTGTGGCTGCATGATCGTCGACATCGGCGGCGGCACGTCGGAGGTCGCGGTGCTGTCGCTCGCCAACGTCGTCGAAGGCGAGTGTCTGCGGGTCGCGGGCGACGACTTCAACGACGCGATCATCCAGTTCATCCGTGCCAAGTACAACCTGCTCGTCGGTGAGATCACGGCTGAGAAGCTGAAGATCGCCGCGGGCTCGGCGTTGCCGCTCGAGACCGAACTCGCGGTCGAGGTGCGCGGACGTGATTCGTTGACCGGTCTGCCGCGGCCGGTGATCATCTCTTCGGAGGACGTGCGGGAAGCGTTGACCGAGCCGGTGCGCAAGATCGTCGGCACGATCAAGAGCGTGCTCGAACGGACGCCGCCCGAACTCGCGGCAGACCTCGTCCAGAACGGCATCACGCTGTGCGGCGGCGGTTCCCTGTTGCGTGGGCTGCCGGAGATGATCCAGCGCGAGACGGAGCTCCCGACGCGCGTGTCGGCGAATCCGCTCGAGGCGGTGGCGCGCGGCACGTGTCGATTCCTCGAGAATCTCGAGCTCTACGCCCAGTTCCTCGAGGGAGGCGATGACCTCGCCTGACGGTGCGTGGCGTAGGGCGTAGCCTGTTTCCGGTCGGGCTCTACGCGAGCCTGCTGATCGCTCTGCTCGGGCTGCTGCGCCCGCAGCTCGTCGCGCCGCTCGACTCCACGCTCAGCGCCGTGGCGGCCCTGCCGTTCCGAGCCTACGGCGAGGCACTGCCGCGACCGGTCCAAGCCAGCTCGGGCGAGGCCGAACGGTCGCTGCTTCGCAGCGCTGCGTTCTGGGAGCGGACGGTTGCGGCGGAATTGCCGCGGCGACCCGTCGAACTCGGACCGGAGTGGAGGCCGGAGAGCTGTCGAGTGCGGCGCCACGATGCCGCGGTAGGAACGCTCGAACCCGCGCGCACCTGGCAGGGCGTCGCGAACTGTGAGCGCTTCGTCACCGTCGGGGATTCGCTCGTCGGTTTCCTCGGGACGACGGGAGCGAACGACGAGTTCGCGGTCGTCGATCTGTTCGCGCGGGTCGGTGCGGCACGGTCGACGGAGATGCGTGGGGTGC
>JAGQQZ010000375.1 GCA_020425915.1 Planctomycetota bacterium
ACGGCACCGGGCCGAGCGGTCGGATCACCAACGACGACCTCGCGGCGTTCGCCGGCAACGGCGGCAGCACCGCCGTGATGCCAGCGGCGCCGGCGCCCGCCCGCCCGGCCGCTCCGCCGGTCTCGATCGCTCCTGCGCCGAAGGGCGCGACCGAGGAGCGGATCCCGTTCCGCGGCCTGCGCCGCAAGATCGCCGACGCGATGTCGCGGTCGAAGCAGACCGCCGCGCACTTCACCTACGTCGACGACATCAACGTCACCAAGCTCGTCGAGCTGCGCAAGCAGGCCAAGGCGACGTACGCCGAGCAGGGCATCAACATCACGTACCTGCCGTTCATCATGAAGGCGATCGTCGCCGCGATGCGGCAGTACCCGGAGATGAACAGCTCGCTCGACGAGACCACGAACGAGCACGTCATCAAGCACTACTACAACTTCGGCATCGCGACCGACACCGACGCCGGACTGATCGTCCCGGTGATCAAGAACGTCGACCAGAAGTCGATCGTCCAGCTCGCCGCCGAACTCCAGGACCTCGCCCAGCGCACGCGCGACGGCAAGGTCGGGGTCGACGAGTTGACCGGCGGCACGTTCACGATCACGAACGCCGGCAACATCGGCGGGCTGTTCGCGACGCCTGTCATCAACTTCCCGGAGGTCGCGATCCTCGGCGTCCACGCAATCAAGAAGACTCCGGTCATCGACGACAAGGGCGCCATCGTGCCGGGCAGCGTCATGTATCTGTCGGCGAGCATCGACCACCGCATCGTCGACGGCGCGACCGGTGCGCGCTGGATGAACGTCATCAAGTCCTGCCTCGAAGAGCCGGCCAGGCTCCTGCTCGAAGTCTGATCCCCTTCCGATGGCGACGACCCGCAAGCCGCGCCGCCGCAAGGCGGCGCCGAAGAAAGCCACGACCCGCAAGAAGGGCAGCGAGCAGCTGCTGACGGTCGTGTCGGCCGACGGCACGACCGACGCGAAGGTCGACCTCAGCGACGAGCGCAAGCTGCACCTCTACGAGTCGATGGTGCGCGCCCGCGAGTTCGACCGCCGCATGCTGATGCTGCAGCGCCAGGGCCGGATCGGGTTCTACGGCCCGATCCTCGGCCAGGAAGCTGCGACGATCGGCTCGGTCGCCGCGTTCGAGGAACGTGACTGGATCTTCCCCGCGCTGCGCGAGGGCGCGGCCGCGATGATGCGCGGCCTGCCGCTGCACATCGCGATCGCCCAGCTGATCGGCAACGACCTCGACCGCTGCAAGGGCCGGCAGATGCCGTGCCACTACACGTTCAAGGAAGGCAACTACTACGGCATGTCGTCGGTCATCGGCACGCAGATCAGCCACGCGGTCGGCGCGGCGATGGCGGCCAAGCTGCGCGGCGACGACGTCGTCATCGCCGGCTACATGGGCGACGGCGCGACGAGCGCCAACGACTTCCACGCCGGCATGAACTTCGCGGCCGTCTACCAGGCACCGGTCGTCCTGATCTGCCAGAACAACCAGTGGGCGATCTCGGTGCCGCAGAGCCAGCAGCACAACTCCGAGACGATCGCGATGAAGGCGGACGCCTACGGCATGCCGTCGATGCGCGTCGACGGCAACGACGTGCTCGCGGTCTACCAGGCGACCAAGCAGGCCGTGGAGTTCGCCCGCGAGGGCAACGGCCCGACCTTCCTCGAACTCGTCACCTACCGCCGCCTCGGGCACTCGTCGTCCGACGACCCGACGCGCTACCGCGACGAGGCCGAGGTCAAGGACTGGGAGAAGCGCGACCCGGTCGAGCGCTTCCGCCGCTACCTCGAGGCCGAGGAGCTGTGGACCGCCGACCAGGAGACAGAATTGCAGGAGACGATCGCGCGCGAGGTCAACGCCGCGATCAAGCAGGCCGAAGAGGGCGGCGAGACGCCGGCCGAGGACCTGATCACGGATGTGTACAGCGAGGTGCCGAAGCAACTGCGCGAGCAACTCGACGAAGCCCTCGAAGCGAGAGAATCATGACCTACGACGTCGTCGTCATCGGAGCCGGCCCGGCCGGCTATGTCTGCGCGATCCGTTGCGCTCAGTTGGGCCTGAAGACCGCCGTCGTCGAACGCGAGTACATGGGCGGCGTGTGTCTCAACGTCGGCTGCATCCCGTCGAAGGCGCTGATCAACGCCGGCAAGACGTTCAAGAAGATCAAGGAAGCCGACGTCATGGGGATCTCCTGTGGCGACCCTTCGCTCGACGTCAAGAAGATGGTGACGTGGAAGGAAGGCATCGTCGGCAAGCTGACCGGCGGCGTCGCCGGCCTGCTGAAGAACCACAAGATCGACACGTTCTCCGGTGAGGCGACCGTCGTGAACGCGTCGACGGTGCGCGTGAAGGGCACCGACGCCAAGACGCTCGACACCAAGAACATCGTCGTCGCGGTCGGCTCGACCCCGATCGCGATCCCCGGCTTCGACTTCGACGGCAAGCACGTCTGGTCCTCGACCGAGGCGCTCGCCCCGACCGAGATCCCCGAGCGCATGCTCGTCATCGGCGGCGGCTACATCGGTCTCGAACTCGGCCTGGTCTACCACAACCTCGGCACCGAGATCCGCGTCGTCGAGTTCATGGACCGCGTGCTGCCCGGCATGGAAGCCGAACTGTCGAAGGAGATGGGTCGCTCGCTCAAGAAGAAGAAGATCCCGGTCCACCTCGGCGCCAAGGCCAAGACCTACAAGAAGACCAAGGACGGTCTCGTCGTCGACGTCGAGATCGGTGGCAAGGTCGAGCAGTTCACCTGCGACGTCATCCTGTCGACCGTCGGCCGCGTGTCGAACGCCAAGAACGCGACCCTCGGCCTCGAGAAGGCCGGCGTCCAGTTCGACGGCCCTTTCGTCAAGGTCGACGCGCAACGCCGCTCGAGCGTGAAGGGCATCTACGCGATCGGCGACTGCGCCGGCCAACCGATGCTCGCCCACAAGGGCTCGCACGAAGGCCTCGTCGCCGCCGCCGCGATCGCTGGCGACAAGGGCGCCGCCTACGACCCGGCCTGCATCCCGGCCGTGATCTTCACCGACCCCGAGATCGCGAGCGTCGGCTTGACCGCCGAAGACGCGAAGGCCCAGGGCTTCGAACCCATCGAAGGCAAGTTCCCGTTCGCCGCGTCCGGCCGCGCGCTGTCGATCAACGAACCCGAAGGCTGGGTCAAGGTCATCGGCGACGCCAAGACCGACAAGCTGCTCGGCGTCCACATGATCGGCCCCGAAGTCACCGAACTGATCGCCGAGGGCGCCCTCGCGATCGAACTCGGCGCGACCGTCGAGGACATCGCCAACACGATCCACGCGCACCCGACGCTGCCGGAAGGGATGATGGAAGCGGCCGAAGCCGTGCACTCGATGGCGGTGCACATCTTCCAGAAGCCGAACGACGCGAAGAAGCCGGCGGCGGCGGGCGTGTGACGATGCACTCGCGCACGCCGAACAGGCCTACGCGACACCGAATTCCACTCACTCCGTAGGGGTCGTAGCCGTCCGCGCATTGATGCACCGGATCCGACACCGGGGTAGTCTGCGGGAATGCTCACTCGTACGACAGCCCAGAATCACTCCATGCCCAAGCCGTCATTCACTCGTCCGGTCCCGGCCACGTTCGGCCACTGCCTGATCGCGGCCACCGCGCTGCTCCTCATGGGACTCGGTCGAAATGCGACGGCACAGACGTCCGTCTCGCAGGAGGCATCCGCACCGCTCGCCCCTGCCCCCACGGTCGCGGAGACCTGGTACGATCGAGTCTGGCCCTACGACACGATCGGGAACTTGGCGGCCCAAGCCAATGGAGCGCTCCCCGCCGTGTCGGGCAACGTCGCCGTCGGTCCCCCTAGGCACGAAGATGAGAACCTGAACGACGGCGCGTACGGCAACGGATCGAGTTGGATCGTGGTGGAAGCCGATCCGGGGTCCAACCTCGGTTGGTTGAAGATCGACCTCGGTGCGGTCCGCCAGATCCGCGAAGTCGCCTTCGGTCGAGACCGCGTTCGCGTGGCGCCCGGCGTCTCGCCTTTCCCGGCCGACCGGATCCTGTACGCAGCGACCATCCAAGTGGCCCTGACGGATGACGTCTATGCCGCGCTGGACTCGAGCAACGACGCAAGCGAGTACACGACCGTGTTCGATGGAAGCGTGTTCTCCGGCTCCGCGTACACCGGAACGATCTCGGTCAAGTTCCCGATCGTGGCAGCTCGATTCGTCAAGATCATCATCCCGTCGCCCCCGGGAACCGCGATCGACGAGGTCGAGGTGTTCTCGTGCGCGGGTCGAACCGCGCCGTCGACATTCAACATCGACGTGGCTTGCCCGCCGGCCTACCACTCCCTCGGCGGTCCAGTCCTTTCGTACACCGGATCTCCAACGGTTGCATCGACCGTGACGCTGACCGGCAGCAACCTGTCGGGCAACGCGATCAGCGGCCTGCTGCTCGGTGACTGCTCGGTGCCGATTCCGCTCAGTGTCGTCGGCAGCGTGATTCCCGGTTCTGCCCTTTGCGTCAGTCCGTGGTTGACGATTCCGTCCAACGGCGGTTCGACCAGCAACTTCGTCTGGGACGTGCCGAACGACCCCGGGTTCGCGGGCCTGTTCATCAGCGCGCAGTGGATCGACTACGAAGGTGTGCTCGGGTCGATCGGCACTTCGCAGGCGATCGGCATGAACATCGGCCTGTAGGGCTCGTCGTGCGATCGTCCGACCCGATGTCGAGCTACGAGCCGACGTGAGCGTGCGTCACACGGTGCTCGCCGAGCACATCGATCGCGACGCAGGAGCGTGGCCCCTGATCCTCACCCCGAGCGAGATCGCGGTCCTCGCGGGCTTCGTCTTCCGCGTCCAACCTGCGTGCATCGCGGGTTCTTGCGTCGATCTCGGTCAACCCCGAACCGAACGGTGATCGGCACCCGCGCAATCGGGAGGGACGGAGCCAGGGCGTCCGCGAGGTCGTGGCTCAGCGTCCGGCCCGCAGCACATCGACGTAGCGTCGTTGCGCCGCGCTGTGCCCTTCCACCGTCACGAACTCCGCGAGCCGCACGACGTCGCGGTCCACGAGCACACTGCTGTGCGCACGCCGCTGGTAGCGTTCCGCCTCCAGCACCCAGATCTCGATCGAACCGTCACGCCAGAACCAGACCTCCGGGACGTCCAGGCCTCGATACACGTCGAGCTTGTCGATCCCACCCGACGTCCAGACGACTTCGATCGCGATGTCGGGTCGCATCCGGTCGTGCCGGGGCCCGAGTGTGTAGCACTCGTCGGGCTCGACACCGCGCTCGCGCAAGCGTTGCTTGATCGTCCACGACCCGACCCGTCGAGATCGACGCGCCCACGAACGTCGATTCCGACTCGAAGTTCGCGCTATCCTCCCACCCGATGAGCGACGACACGTGCGCGACCGTCGGCCCCGGTCCGGATCCGAGATCCGTTCGCCTACCGAGCGGCATGGTGCGACGCGCACCGGACGACTGGACCCTCGTCCCACCCGGCGACGCCGCGCTCACGCGACGCATCAAGGCCGGCGGCGCGTGCTGGGTCGTTCAGGAACGGAAGGGACGGCGCACGTTCTCGCGCGGTGTCTGGGCACCGGCCGATCGCGTCGCGGCGATCCGGTCGGCCCTCGCCGTCGAGCGAGCGGACCCTGCCCACGAACGGAAGCTCGCGGCCGCCGCCGCGCGCCGTGAGCGGGCACAAGGCGAGTACGTCGTCGAGTTCCGGCAGGCGGTCCTGCGGTTCCTCGACTTCCCACTCCAGCACCACGACCTCGCCGAGGATCTCGCGCAGCGCGTTGCCAGCCACGCGACGCCGGTCGGCAGCGGAACCGTGGCGCGCACGCGACGCATCCCGGTCGAGCGCCGCGCCGAAGCCGCCGTGATCGCGTGGCTCCGTCACCAGACGTCGGCCTACGACGACATGCACATTCCGCGGATCAAGGGTCGGCGACGCGAGACGCGGCGGATGCTCGCCGAACGGTCGCGCGAATTGCTGGATCGTTATCGATCGGGCCGCGGGAACGACGAAGCGGATTGTCCCCTGCGGAGTGCGCTGACCTAGGACTCCGCGCCCGGGCCGACGTCGTCGAAGGCGTTCTCGGCGACGATCCGTCGATCGAAGCGCGGTTCCGCGCTCGGCGTTCGTGGCTACACTCGCCCCGATGCATGAGAGCCAGGATCGAATCGCCCGGGCGATCAGGATCTTCGAGCGAGTGTTCACGTTGCCGCCAGCCGACCGGGCTCACCGACTCGACGAGCTGTGCGGCGACGACACACGACTGCGCGCCGAAGTCGAGGCCCTGCTCGAGCATCACGAGACTCCCGGGCCTGCGATCCTGAGAACCGGCGAAGGGCCGGTCGCGCGCCTCGGCGACGATGCGATGCCCGACACCATCGGCCGCTACCGGATCCATGGCGTCCTCGGTCGCGGCGGTATGGGAACCGTCTTCCGCGCGGAACAGAGCGAGCCGATCCACCGCTACGTAGCGCTCAAGGTCGTGCAGGGCGGGGCTGCGACCGAGGGCGTGCTCGCTCGCTTCGCGCTCGAACGCCGCGCGCTCGCCGCGATGAACCACCGCTGCATCGCGAAGGTGTTCGACGCCGGGGCCACCGACGCGGGTCGACCGTACTTCGTCATGGAGCTCGTCGAAGGCCCCCCGTTGACCGACTTCTGCGACGAGCACGGGCTGTCGATCCGCGAGCGCATCCGGCTGTTCCAGGAGGTCTGCCGCGGCGTCCAGCACGCACACCAGAAGGGCGTGATCCACCGCGACCTGAAACCGGCCAACGTTCTGGTGTCCCGCGAGGACCGGACCGCGGTACCGAAGATCCTCGACTTCGGGATCGCGAAGGCGACGAGTGACGACTTGGCGGATACGGCACCCCAAACCGCCGAACAGAGCATCATCGGCACGCCGGAGTACATGTCCCCCGAGCAAGCCTCCAGAGACGGAGGATTCGTCGACGTTCGCACCGACGTTTACTCCCTCGGCGTGATGCTCTACGAGTTGCTGGCCGGCGAGCTGCCGTTCTCGACCGAACGACTGCGGAGCAAGGGCCCACTCGGCGCGCTCGAGATCATCCGCGACGAAGAACCGCCGCGCCCGAGCACCAAGCTGACGACCGCCGCCCGGCTCGCCGCGACCGCCGCCGGCAAGCGGAGCACGACGATCACCGCGCTGGCCAGGACCCTGCGAGGCGACCTCGACTGGATCGTCATGAAGGCTCTCTCCAAGGACCGCGAACGTCGCTACGAGTCCGCCGACGCATTCGCGAACGACCTGCAGCGCTACCTCGATCACGAGCCCGTCCTCGCCGGACCGCCGACCGTTCGGTATCGCTTCGGCAGATTCGTTCGCAAGTATCGCGGCCGGTTGGTGGCCGCTATGGCGTTGTTCGTCACGCTGGCGATCGGTCTGGTGGTGTCGCTCCACTTCTGGTCCGCCGCGTCGGCGCTGGCGATCGAGAAGGACGAGCAATACGAGCTGGCGCAGCGCAACCTCGATCGGTTCTACCAGGCTGCGAATCTGGTCGTGCTCGACGAGGCGAAGGCCACGGTCGACGAGACCTACCCGGCTACTCCCGAGAATCACGACTCGATCCAACATTGGTTGAACCAGCACGCCGACCCGCTGCTCGCGAGTCTGCCCGAACTGCAACGGACCAGGGACGAGCTTCGGGAGCGCGCGCTGCCGTGGACTCCGGCGGAGATTGCCGCCGACCGGGAAGGCCATCCGGACTATCGGGCGTGGCTCGCGGCACGCCACGACTTGGCGGCCCGCGCGGCCGCCATGGCGGTGCGCCGCGGCCAGGCCGAGGCGCGGAACGCCGTGTTGGATGCGGCCACGATCGCGTTGTCGGCGGAGGGACTCGTCGGCTTCCTCCGCGACCGGATCGACCCGCGCGTCCGGAGCGTATTCGGTGAGGAAGCGGAGGCGCTGGCCGCGGCTCGCCTGCTCGCGGAACGAGCGCAGCAGGATGGACCGTGGGCACTGGCCCTGTCGCTCCGCCACGTGGGTTGGGCGGCGTTCCAGTGCGGACTCGACGAGGAGGCCCGGTCCGCGGCGCGACGAGCCGTCGAAGTCGCACCGGCCGAACGGACGGCGATGTTCCGCGACAACGCCGACGAACTCGAGCGCTCGATCGATGGCGCCGACGACCGGCTCGCGGAGTCGCAACGCGACCTCGCGGCGCTCGAAGCCAAGGTCTCGGCGCGTCGGACGTGGAGGTTCGCCGACAAGGAGGACGCGTTCCTCAACGACGTCCTGACGAAGCTGATCGACGAGGTGCGGACGTTCGACGCGGTCGTGGTCAAGCAAGCTCGCGATCGACTGACGTGGGCGTCGATGATCGGGGAGTTGACGCTGTCGCACCCGAACGCGCCCGCGACCTGGGGACAAGCGCGCGAGGCAATCCGCGCGGCAGACGGGGTGACCGCCAGCGAACTGTACAGGTCGGATCCTCCACTCGAACTCGAACCCCAGTGCGGACTGATTCCGATCGGGATGAACCCGGTGACCAAGCTGTGGGAGTTCTACCACTTGCGGTCGGCGTGGTATCCCGACATCGACACGCCCGCCCGCGACTACGAGATTCCACGGCACGAGGCCAACGGCACGATCCGAATCGGCAACCGCACCGGCATCGTCTTCGTCCTGGTTCCGGGTGGCACGTTCTGGATGGGTGCACAGAAGAGCGATCCGTCCGGTCCGAACTACGACCCCGCCGCCGACGACGACGAGGCGCCGGTACGAGTGACGCTCGAGCCGTTCTTCATCGCCCGCCACGAGTTGACGCAGTCCCAGTTCGAGCGACTCAGCGGCGAGGAGAACCCGAGCAATCACCGACCGGGACAGAGGTACGAGGGCAACGCCGGCAAGATCACGTGGGCGCACCCCGTCGAACAGGTCACCTGGCTCGCGGCCGACGCACTGATGACCAGGTCCGGGCTCGATCTGCCGACCGAAGCGCAATGGGAGTACGCATGTCGGGCCGGATCGACGACTTGCTTCATCACCGGCGACGATCCCGCGAGCCTGGCCGGGTTCGCGAACGTGGCCGACGAGACCGCCCTTACGGTGCACGCGTCGTGGCAGTACATCCGAGGAATCCGCGACGGCTGGGTCTCGCCGGCCCCGGTCGGTAGCTACGCGTGCAACGCGTTCGGGCTCTACGACATGCAGGGCAACGTCTCCGAGTGGGTACGTGACCCGTACTCGGCGCGCTACGAACACAGCCCGGCGCGAAGCGGCGATGGCTATCGTGCGAAGCCGCCATCCAGTCACGAGGCAGAGACTCGTGTGTTCCGGGGCGGGAACTTCCGGCGCGGCGCGTTCCATGCGCGGTCGGCGAACCGGTCGCTGTCCGATCTCGCCTTCCAGACGAACCTCGTCGGCCTCCGACCGTCGTGCGCGGTCCGGAGGCGGAGCCCGTAGGCGGGCCAGACACCGCGGAGAACGCCCTCCCGCCCGCGCCTTCTCGGCGATCGTCGGCGGTCGGGCTACGTTCGATCCCGGCAGCCCCGTCAGTACCCCATGCAACCGCTGAGCTGCGCGCGCCCGAAGGTCACGCTCAGCAAGTCGCTGAGAACGAGCGGGCACGGCGCGACGAAGTCGAGCGCGCCGTATTGGAAGTCCAGCGTCATGCCGCACAGGAACGTGCCGAACAGACCAGGGAACTCGAGAGATCCCGCGCCCGTGCCATCGGTGGCGACCGGGATCGTGGACAACGGCGCGGACACGTAGAGCGTCTCGGTCGTGCAGGCCGGGAACACGAGCGACAATGGGATCGGTGCCGAGGGCAGCCCGAAGAGGATCGTGCCAGGCGCGCTCGGCTGGCCGTTCAGGACGTCGAGATCGATCGGCGAACCGAGCGAACCGAGCGAAGCCGTCTGGATCGAGGCCGAGCCGACTCCGCTGTTGGCAACGACCGGATCCACGTCGCACTGCAAGCAGTTGACCGAGATCGAGTAGCGGATCTGCAACGTGCCGCCCTTGCCGGGCAACTTGAGTCCCCCGCCCAGACCGACGTCACCCCGCCAACTCATGCAACCGGTGTAGTCGGCAGGCCCGAACGGCAAGGTCGCGTTCGCGAGGCCGGCGAACGGGTTGGCGACGAGAGAATCCGCGAGGTTCGGCCACGCCGCAACCTCCCAGTCCCAAGGGGACTCGCCCCAGAATTCCGCCATCTCGTCAGGACACGAAGCGTGGACGATCCGGTGACGATCACCCGTCGAGTCCGAGTCCGCCTCGTTGCCGCCGAACACACCGGCCATGTCGATGTCGGAATACGCGAAGAACTCGATCGGCACCGGCAGCCCCTTGAACGGTGGCGGCGGCGGGATCATGTCGAACGTCCACGTGTGTTCGACGAACGTGCCGTTCGACCCACAGCAGCGGACTTGCGCGCACCAGGTCGCGGAGATCAGACCCCGATTGTCGACGTCGGGCCAGTGAATCGTGAAGCTGTCCGGTGAGAAACTCGCGACGATGCCGCCTTGGTCGCCGGGCACGCCCGAGTCGTAGAACAGCGTGTTCGCCGGGTCGTTCTGCATACGGATCAGCGGGTAGTGCGCGTACAGGATGTCGGGCGCACAGCTCCCGCTCGCGCCGAAGTCGGCGTTGCCGATGGCGGAGAAGCTGACACTCGGCGCCGAGGGCAAGGACCTCAGCGTGAAGGTCCCGGTGTTACCGGCACAACTGTCCGAGATCGTCAAAGGAAACTGGATCTGCGCCGGGGCGACACCGGTCAGGAGGACCACGACCGGCAGCACGAAGATGGGTGCTCTGCGGGAGAGTCTTGAGGACATGGATTGGCTCGCTGTCTGGGGAGACGCGCGGCAAGTCCACGCGCCAATCTTCTTGGCGTCGTCCCGACCGGATCAGGCCCGCGATTCCCCGGTCTTTCTCGGTCGTTCGCCGGGCGCTCCCGTCCCGGGACACGCCAGGCCGCAATCCACGGCCTCGAGGAGACCGCTCCGACCATTCGGTCTAGACTTGTCCCGGATGATGGAAAGCGAGCGAACGACCAAGCTCCTCGAGCGAGTCTCCGCCGGCGAAGCAGAGGCGTCGGCCGAACTGTTCTCGCTCCTGTACGACCACCTGCGGTCGATCGCCTCGGAGTTGCTCAAACAGGAGCGCCCCGACCACACCCTGCAACCGACCGCATTGGTTCACGAGGCGTACCTGCGACTCGTCGATGTGGGCGACCTACGAACGCAGGGCGAGGATTCGGCCCGGCGCCATTTCATCGCTCTCGCGGCGCGCGCGATGCGTCGCATCCTGATCGACCACGCCCGCGGCCGCCGGCGCGACAAGCGCATCGGTGATCGCCAACGCATCACGCTCGATGAGTCGATGCAGATCGCCCAGATCGACTCGTCGACCGTGCTGGACGTCGAGAACGCATTGCAACGACTGGAAGCGATCGACCCGCGCATGACGCAGGCGGCCGAACTCCGACTGTTCGGCGGCCTGTCGGTCCTGGAGATGGGCGCGTGCCTCGCGCTCTCGCCCACGCGCGCGAAGGTCGTCTGGGCGAGCACACGCGCGTTGCTCTCGAGGCTCCTGGCGGTCGACGCAGACGGTGACGAGGACCGATGATGGACTCGCCCCCCCACACGCCCCCTGCAGGAGTGAGGGATCGCTCGAATCAGGCGACACGCGGCGTCGGAGCCGTGGCCCCGACGCACGCGATCATGGCTCAGTAGCCGATCGTCGCCTGGACGCCGTTGGCGAGTGCCGCACCGAGCGGCGTCGTGCCGGGGGCGAGCACCGCACCCTGCATGAACAAGGTCAGACCGACGAGGCCCGTGTCGCCCGCACCGAAGTTGATCGTCACGATCGTCGACTGCGATCCGCTGATACCCGCGGGCAACGACCCGAGATCACCAGAGGTCAGCAGATAGCACCCGTCCAGGCCGATCCCGGTGCCGGTCAGGTCGAGCGCTGGATTGCCCAAGCCCATGATGACCGCAACCGCGAACGTCGACGCGGGCAATCCGTCGAGACGCATGTTCCACGCCGAACCGAGCGCCGGAACCGTCAACGTCTCGAGCGTGAGTTGCAGATCGAGATCCTCGACGCCATCCCAGAACTCGTACACCGCCCCGGAGACCGTGACCGGAAGCGACGAGAAGTCCTGCTCGGCCGGCGTGCTGCCGAGGCTACCGTCCGACACGCCGATCAGGGCACGCGACACGCCACCGAAGTAGCCGATGCCTTCTTCGAACAGAGCCGTGCCGACGAGCGTCACCGTGATCGAGTCGTCGTCGAACAGCGTGGCCTGGACGGTGATCGGTTCCTCGCCGAGGAATTGCGCCACGCTGTCCCAGGTGAAGCGGGAGAACCCCGGGCCGATCTTCTGGAACACCATCCCGCCGACCGGTCCTGCCAGGTTCAAGTCACACCAGAACGGCGCGATGGTCGGGTGGGCTTCGGTCAGGAACGAAGCGATGTCCGGGTCTCCGTCCGAACCATCCGTGCCCGGTGGCAGGATGCGACAGTTCGAGTCCAGGTCGACCATGTCGGTCACCGTTCCACCCGGGAACGTGAACGAGAAACCGAGCGCGAACGGCCCGCCCACTTGGTCGTCACCGGTGATCGCGAGCGCGGAACCGTAGTCCGGGTCGTACGCGTCGAACACGTCGCTGGCCGTGTAGACGCCGGAACCGTCGGGCACGAATCGGATCGATCGGCGACACGCCTGGCCATGCTTCGCGGCGAGCGCCACGCTCGGGAGGTTGGTGCTGACGTCGTAGCCGCTGCCGTTCGGTGAGAACAACACCATCGCGTCCGGTCCCGCCGGGTTCAGCAGATCGAACGGCACGTGCTCGTAGATCGTCGCGCCTCCGCCGGTCAGCGGCGTCGTCGCGAGGATCGAAGACAGGTCGGTCTGCCCGGGGTCGGCGACGCCGCCACCCTCGGACACGCCAATGATCGGCGACGACGGCGGAACGCCATCCGGGTAGACGAACCGCGCCGAGCCGTCCGGATAGAGCTGCGCCTGGATGCGGAACAAGCGGTCCTGGCTGAAGAAACGCGCGCATTCCCACGTGATCAGGGCGACGTCGGGCAGAGCTTGGAAGTAGATGTCGTCCGCGATTCCGTCGAGCGTCATGTCGACCCAGAACGGGTACAGCGCCGAGGCGTTGTCGAGCAGCTTCGTCGTCGTCGCCGCGTAGTCACTCACACCGACCGGGATCTGGATCACGCCGTTCGAGTCGACGTCGACCGTCGAAGTCGGCGTTCCGTCCGGGAACGCGAACGAGAATCCGAGCGCCAGCGAGTGGACGGTGTCGTCGATGGCGCCTTGAGCAGCACCGATGTGCGGATCGAAGAAGCCGTTGCCGGTGCGCGCCGGGTCGGTCGACTCGGTGGATACCGAACTTCCGAGCACGGCGTGATACGCGTGCGCCGAGCTGTCGAACACGGTCTGCGACCGTCCGTCCATGTCGTAGCAAGCAACCAGATTGGCCTCGCCGGACGGATTCGCCAGATCCCACATGTTGTCGGCGATCTGCTGCTGGGTGCGCGCCACGTTCCAAACGCGCAGTTCGTCGAGGCGACCGTGCCAGAGATTGTTGACGAAGTCGGAACCTTGCCGACCGATCATGAACGGCATCGAGCTCGTCGAGAGCGTGCGGTTGTGGGTGCCGTTCCCGTCCGGCTGGCCGTTCAGATAGAACTGATACGTCGTCGGCGTCACGACGATCGCGACGTGGTTCCACTCGCCGGCCGGCACCGTCGAGCTTGCCTCGAACCACGGGAAGCCACCCGCGTGCCAGAGTCGCGGCCGACCGTCGAGGAGCTGGAACATGTAGTTGAAGCTGCCACTGAAGCCGTTGCCGCGGCCGCAGATCGAATCCTCGCCATTGATCGTCGTCGGGTTCACCCATGCCTCGAGCGTGTAGTTGCCCGGCAAGTTGAACAGGCCTCCACCCGGGCCGGTCGCTCGATCGTCGCTGCCGTCGAACCCGAGCGCTTCGCCGAGTGGAGCCGGCGGGGACGGCATCGGATCCGTCGATTCGACCGAAGCCGTCGTGCCGAGAACCGCATCGAGTCCGTTGCCCGACGTGTCGAGGAGCGTCTGACCGCTGATGCAGTCGAACTCGTATCGCGCGACGAGCCCGGATGCCGGGACTCCACAGCCGCGCATGCCGTTCTGGATCTCCGACTGGGTCCGCGCGACGCTCCAGACGCGAAGATCATCGAGCCGACCGTGCCAGAGGTTGTTGACGAAGTCGGAACCTTGCCGGCCGATCGTGAACGGCATCGAGCTCGTCGAGAGCGTGCGGTTGTGCGTGCCGTTCCCGTCCGGCTGGCCGTTCAGATAGAACTGATACGTCGTCGGCGTCACGACGATCGCGACGTGGTTCCACTCGCCGGCCGGCACCGTCGAGCTTGCCTCGAACCACGGGAAGCCGCCCGCGTGCCAGAGTCGCGGCCGACCGTTGAGGAGCTGGAACATGTAGTTGAAGCTTCCACTGAAGCCGTTGCCGCGGCCGCAGATCGAATCCTCGCCATTGATCGCCGTCGGGTTCACCCACGCCTCGAGCGTGTAGTTGCCCGGCAAGTCGAACAGGCCTCCACCCGGACCGGTCGCTCGATCGTCGGCGCCGTCGAACTCGAGGTATCCCTCGGACTGCGCGTGCAGGCCACCGGTGAGGACGACGAGGGCGAGGGAGAGCACGACCGGCAGTCGTGCGAGGGGCTTCCTTCGGAATGGAATCGAAGACATGCGGTGGGTCACCAACTGGGAAGATCTGCGCAGGGAATCCGCGCACCGATCCACTCTGCGCCATTCCGACCGGATCAGGCCCGTCAATTCTGAGATTCCCCGAACCACCCCATCCGGTGGAGCGCACCTTGCACGAAGCGTGACGATCGTACCCGTGGACTGGGTGCGTGCCGTGGGTTGGCGCTGGCTTGCGGTGTGCTGGGCTCGCGAGCGCTCGGGATCAAAGGCAAGACGAGGGGGCTCCCCCCGTTTGCCCCGTCACCTTCGCGTCGGTCGCCCTACGGGCGAGCGACCGACGCGAAGGTGACGGGG
>JAGQQZ010000376.1 GCA_020425915.1 Planctomycetota bacterium
CGAGCGCATCTGCCTCCGCGACGAGCGCCTCGAGCTGCACCACGGCTTCCGCGAACGGACTCGGATCGGCGGTGGGCTCCTCCGGTTGCTGCGCGACGGCGATCCCGACGCACGCGAACCACGCGATCGCGAGCTTGTTCATCGGGCGCATCGTAGCGAACCGACGGCGATCTGCGGCCACGCTAGCGGCCGCTGATCATCCAGCCGGCCCAATCACGGAACGGCACGCCGCGCCGCTTCGCCGCCTGCTTCGCCCCGCGCAACGCGACCGCCGGGTCCTCGTGCTGCTTCCACAGCCGAGTGTAGAAGTCCGCCATCAACTCCTCGGCGTGCACGTCGTTGACGCGCCACAACGACGCGAGCACGAAGCGCGCGCCCGCCGCGTGGAATGCTTGCCGCAGCGACGCGAGGCCGGTGCCGCCGCGACGGACGCCGAGCGAGGTGTCGCACGCCGACAACGTCGCGAGGTAGCACGCCGTCAGGTCGAGCTGCGCGATCTCCTGCGCGGTGAGGATCCCCTCGCGATGACCGAGCGCATCGGACGGCAGGTTGGCGCCGGCGAGCGCGAGGCCGGTCAACGAGAACGGCGACAGTTGCGCGACGCGGCCCTTCGGAAGGACATCGAACTGGGCGAGCTCCGCACCCGGATCCGACGCATCGGTCACGCGCCACGCGGACTCCGGTGCGAAGTAGCCGTGAGTGGCGAGGTGCAGGTAGGCCTTACCCGGCGCTCGAGCGACGAACTCCGCTTCGCTGGCGTCCGTTCCGCGAAGGACCGTCGGTTTCGCGTCGTCGAACACGCGCTCGAACGTCTCGCCGACGCGTTCCGCCTCGGTGTTGAACAGCTCGGCAAACGACTTCGGCGTCGCGTTCCCACCGGGTCGATCCTGCCCGGGTCCCCGATCTCGCTCGGCCTCGGCAACGACCGGGGTCGCCGTGCCGACGAACACGGGCGCTTCGGTCTCTGGAGTCGTGTCGTAGTCGACACCACCGAGCACCAACATCGTAGGGTTCGTCGCTGAGCTCACCGGCGAGTGAAGGAGCGAACGCAAAGATGGAACGATGCGCACGCGCAGGGTCTCCCCGATCGACCTGCCATCTGCCGTCAAGAGGTCCTCGATCGGCACGAGTTGCAGTTCGTCGGCGAGCGACAGCACGAGGCTATCCGTATTCGGAGGCAGGGAGCCGACGAGCGGATCCAGGAGAAGCCGCCGAAGGCGCGCGAGCGGGACGGCGAGGTTCGAATGCGTGCTGTCGCGCAGACTCGCGATCCACTCCTCGACCTCGGCGACGGACCCCAGCGAATGCCAGATCACTTCGCCCGAGGGAGCGAGCACGAAGGCCGCGAGGCGGCTCTCGGACGCTTCGACCCACGGTCGTTCGGGATCGATCGTCCAACGCGTGTAGGTAAAGAACGAAACCGCGGCCTCACCGGCCGCGAGCCCTCTCGCCATCGCGGCAGCCGACGGAAGCTCCTTCAGCTCTTCCGGTACCAACGCGAGGAGCGCGCGTTCCGCGGAGTCCCTGGCGAGCACAGCCTCGCGGATTGCGTCGTCGCGGCTGACGGGCCGCCCATCCGGGTCAGTGCAACCCTCCGGCGGCAAGCCGATCGCGTCGTCGAGCGCCTTGCTCGCTCTCGCGATCGCCCGCGTGAGCCGCTCGAACTCTCCCGAGTCGCGCGCGCGTGCTGTACGGATCGACCGCGTCGTGAATGCCTCAGCGCTACGAACCGCAGCGAGCAGCGCGAGCGAACCCTCGGCGAGAGACGCTTCGAGTCGCGGCGGCAACTCGTCAGGGCCTGCCTCCGCGCTGTCGTCGAGGAGCGACCCGGTGTGCGACAACAATCTGGCCGCATGGACGGCGCACTCCACGACGTCCCGGGCCGAAGCCACGAGCGCCGACATCCGGGTCAGCGAACCGGCGACGGCCGAGCCGTACAGCTGCGCAGCCGCCGGAAACTGCCCGAGTGCCCGCCGCGTACGAGCGAGGTTCTGACGTGCGCGTTGCAACGCCGGATGATCGTCCGGCAGGGTCTTCGACAAGACCGCGAGCACCGTCTCCTCGAGAACCAGCG
>JAGQQZ010000377.1 GCA_020425915.1 Planctomycetota bacterium
CCCCGTCACCTTCGCGTCGGTCGCTCGCCCGCAGGGCGACCGACGCGAAGGTGACGGGGCAAACGGGGGGAGCCCCTGGTCTTGCCTTCGATCCGAGCGCTCGCGAGCTCCCCGGTCGCCGCGAACCGGACACGCCGACTTCGGGTCCGGGCATGAACCCGCCACATGCGGCTAGACTCGGTGCATGCGCTCGCTCCTGATCCCCGCGCTGCTCGCGGCCCCGGTCGTCTCGCAGGACATCTGGTTCCCCGAAGGGGAAGTCCGCGTCGAGTTGCCCCTCCACGTGAACGACTACGGCGACGGCGGAATCGAGCTGCACGTCGACGTCTCGGTCGACGGCAAGCCGGCCCGGTTCTTGTTCGACACGGGAGCGAAGATGGCGATCGACGAGCAGTTCGCGAAGGAGCACGAACTCGCGCGGACGACAGAGCTGCTCGGCGTCGGCGTCACGCAGGTTGCATCGATGGGGAGCTATCGCGTGCGTTCGCTACGCCTCGGTTCCGTCGAGCTCGAGAACTTCATCGCCGGTGCGATCGACTCCAGTGACTTCGATGGCGATGGGCTGCTCGGATCGGAGATCCTCGCGGCGTGCGTCGTCGAACTCGACCTCGTCGCGCGGCGGATGATCCTGCACGACGCGGATCGATTCGAACCGCCGGAGGATGCGCATCGCGTCGAGCTGATGAAGTCGATCGGAAGTGTCGACTGTCGCGCGAAACTCGGCGGGATCGCGCGTCAGCGCTGCGTCATCGACACGGGGAACGCCACGAACGTGTTGCTGCACTGGCCATTCGTTCGCAAGCACGGATTGCTTGCGGATTCGAGTCGTTTCGAGGCGAGTGAGATCGTGGGAGTGTTCGGTTCGTCGGTGGTGTACGGCGCGCGACTCGCGGCACTCGAACTCGGGGACGTCATCGTCACGGACGTGCCCGTCGATCTCGTCGACGAATCGGCCGGCGGACTGACCGCTTCGGGAGTGCTCTCGGCGAACTTGGGGATGCGCCTGCTGTCGGCGTTCCGGCTGTGGTTCGACGGTCGTCGCCACGCCTTGTGGCTCGCGAGTCCGACCGGCCGGAAGCGAGTGCCGTATCGCGACACGTTCGGAATCGTGCTCGATCGGGACGGCGTCGACGTCCGCGTGGCCTACTGCCTCGCAGGAAGCCCATCCGAGCCCTTGCTCGAACCGAACGACGTGATCCTGGAGGTTGCCGGTGAAGCCGCACCCGGCGATCTCGCCAGCGTCGCGAGTGCGCTACGCGTGCACGACCAGGTCGACCTGGTCGTGCGCCGCGGTTCGGAGGAGCGCGAAGTCTCGCTCGAGCGTCGCCATTGGTTGCCGCTCGTCGCACCGGCGCGTAGCGCCCGGTGATCGACCGCGCTGGTCAGTCCAACACGACCGGCATGTCGTCGAACAGCGGTGCCAGGTGTCCCGGGTCGACCTCGGCCGCGCCGGTCTCGGCGTCGAGCACTTCTCGCGTCCGAGTGTAGAGCGCCTCGGCTTCCTCGGCGCTGTCACCGATGCAGATCACGCCGAGCTTCCCGAACTGCGACAGCGC
>JAGQQZ010000378.1 GCA_020425915.1 Planctomycetota bacterium
CCGAGCGAGGCCCGCCTCGACACACGCCCATCCCCACTACTTCTTGTTCGGCCCGACCAACGGCACCTTCGACGTCTGCACCCCGAGATCCGACCGCACCTCGAACACGACCTCGCGACCGTGCTCGAACCCGTCTTCCTTGCAGCGCACGAACACCGGCAGTTTCTGGTTGGCGAGCGAGTCGAGCTCGATCTGGCGGATCGGCGCCGTGAACTCGACGCCCGGCATCGCCGGGAGCACGAGCTCGAACGTGTGCTTGTCCGGCTGCTTGTTGAAGATCCGCACCGTGAACGAGTTCTGCACGACGCCGTTGTCGATCGTGTACGGCGCACCCCGCTGCCGCAGCACGTCGAGCTCGTACGGCGTGCGTTCCGACGCCGCGAACGCGAACACCGTCACGCCGATCAGGAACATCACGATGTAGAAGAACAGACGCGGTCGCACGAAGCGACGCTTGCCACCTTCGAGCCCTCGCTGCGAGTCGTAGCGCACGAGCCCAGGCGCCTGCCCGAGCTTCGCCATGACCTCGTCGCACGCGTCGACGCAGTTCGCGCACCCGATGCACTCGAGCTGCGTGCCGTTGCGGATGTCGATGCCCGTCGGGCACACGGCCACGCAGCGATAGCAATCGATGCAGTCGCCGCGCTTCTCCTCCGCGTAGCGTCCGCGCGGTTCACCGCGAGTCGCGTCGTAACCGACGTTGATCGTGTCGGCGTCGTACAGGACGCCCTGGAGCCGGCCGTAGGGGCAGATGACGATGCACAGCTGCTCCCGGAACCAGGTGAAGTTGAAGTAGATGATGACCATCGCGATCAGCGCGAACACGAACGCGGTCGGGTGGTGCGCCGGCGACTGCGTCGTCGCCTGCACGACGTCGCGGACCGGGATGAAGTATCCGAGCAGCGTGTGGCTCAGCACGAAGGAGATCGCGAGGTAGATCCCCCACTTGGCGCCGCGGCGCAGGACCTTCTCCGCGGTCCAGCCGGACTGCTGGAGCCGCTTGCGGGCCGCCGCGCTGCCGTCGATCCAGCGCTCGACGCGCCGGAACACGCCGTCGAGGAACACGGTCTGCGGACAGCCGTAGCCACACCACAGCCGCCCGAACAGCGCGCTGATGACGAACAACGTGAACCCGATCCCGGTCAGCACGAAGAACGCGAGCCAGAAGTCCTGGGCGTTGAACGTGTTGCCGAACAGGAAGAAGTTGCGGTGCTCGATGTCGAGCAGGATCGCCGGGTGGTCTCCGATCCGCAGCCACGGCAGCACGAGGTAGGTCGCGATGAGGATCGTCCAGATCAGCTTCTTGCGGGTCTGGTAGCGTCCCCGCACGTCGGCGGGGTGGATCGTGTTGCGACTGCCGTCCGGATTGATGCAGTAGAGCTCATCGAGATCCGGACGGCGTTGGTGTGGTTTGGTGGTTGGAGCGTCAGTTGCCATCGTAGGGTTCGCCCTGGGGCTCACGACCGTTCTCGACGTTCGTGTTGCGCAGCGTCAGGACGTAACTCGTGACCTGGGCGCATTTTTTCGCGCCGAGGACGGATTCCCACGCGACCATGCCCTTCTCGATCACGCCGGTCGTGACCGTGTTGTAGATCTGCATCGGCGAACCACCGTGGATCCAGAACTTGTCGGTCAGGTTCGGGCCCAGGGCGGGCATGCCGCCGGCGTCCGGCCGGTGGCACGCCACGCAGTTGACCGTGAAGATCTCCTTGCCGGCCGCGACGACCTCCGGATCGGCGGACATCGCGCGCAGCGACTCGTCGTCGACCTTCAACGCCTCGGCCTCGGCCGCCGCCATCTCCTTCTCGTACGCCGCGAGCGGCAACGTCGCGAGACCGGTCGAGTGGTAGGCGAGCCAGTAGAACACCGAGAAGATGCACGCGAGGTAGAACGTCCAGAGCCACCAGTTCGGCAGTCGGTTGTCGAACTCGGTGATCCCGTCGAACGTGTGGCCACGTTCGACGTCGGCGCCAGCGGGGACGTGTTGCTCAGCCATTTCGAATCTCCTCGTGGTGCCCAGCGTCATGGGCGAAGTCTTCCAGCGGCAGGTGCGCCATGCGGTCGAAGTGCGGCTTGCGACGCCGCGAGCAGGCCCAGATCACGGCGCCGAAGAACAGCACCATGAATCCGAGCATGCCGATCAGGGGAAGGTCGAGCAGAACGCCCGATTCGAACAGGTCCTTGAACATCACTTCCCTCCCGCGACGTTGACGGCCAGCTTGTTCTTGCCGAGACGGTTGAGATAGGCGATCAGCGCGACGAGCTTCGTCGTCGGTTCGATCTCCTGCCCGACCGCCGCGAGCTCGGCGACGATCGCGCCGGCCTGCTCGCGGTACTCACGCTCCGCACCCGCGATCCGCTGCTTGTCGTAGGGCACTCCGAGCGCCTTCATCGCCTTGAGCTTGTCGGGGGTCGCGGCCGGGTCGATGTGTTGCTCGGCGAGCCACGGATAGGCCGGCATGTTCGAACCCGGGGAGATGTCCCGCGGATTCAGCATGTGACCGTAGTGCCACGAGCTGTTGCGCCCGCTCAGGCCCTCGCGCGCGAGGTCCGGCCCCGTGCGCTTGGAGCCCCACTGGAACGGGTGGTCCCACATCGACTCCTCGATGCGGCTCGGATCGCCGTAGCGCATCTTCTCTTCCTTGAACGGCCGGATCATCTGCGAGTGGCAGACGTAGCAGCCCTCCGACACGTAGACGTCACGACCCTCGAGCTCGAGCGGCGTGTAGGGCGCGACCGCGATCTCGCCGTCGGCGGTGTACGGGATCTCCTTCTTCAGGACGATCCCGGGCACCAGCTCGATGACGCCGCCGACCAGGACGGCGAACACGACGAGCAGCGAGAACGCGAGCGGCCGCGTCTCGATGACGTCGTGCCACGAGAAGTGGTTCTTCGTCGCACCGATCAGTTGGACACCGACCGCGACGCAGAACGCGATGATCAGCACGAAGCCGATGACGCTCGTGTACAGGTTACCCGCCGCGAACATCACGGCGATCCCCAGACCCAGCACGGTCATCGCGAACGGCTTGCCGAACACGAGCTGACCGGTGGTGGGGCCGGCGACCGGCGCCAGGATCGCGACGTCGACCTGGCTCTCGACCGGCTTGCCGGCCTTCGCGGTCTTCCACAGGTTCACGATCATCATGACCCAGCCGACGACGAACAGCACGCCGCCGACGGTCCGCGTCATGTACATGTACCGCGACTTCTCGAGCATCTCGACCCAGTTCGGATACTGCAGGCCACCGTCCTCCATCGCGGCCCACATGAGGCCTTGGGAGACGCCGCTGACCCACATCGAGACGACGTAGAGCAGGATGCCGAACGTGCCGATCCAGAAGTGCCAGTCGGCGAGGTTCTTCGACCAGAGCTGGACACCGAACAGTCGCGGGACCAGCCAGTAGAACATGCCTGCCGCCATGAAACCGTTCCAGCCGAGCGCACCGCTGTGCACGTGGCCGATGATCCAGTCGGTGTAGTGGCCGAGCGCGTTGACGCTCTTGATCGACAGCAGCGGGCCTTCGAAGGTCGACATGCCGTAGAACGTCACGCCGGCGACGAAGAACTTGAGCACGGGATCGGTGCGGACCTTGTGCCAAGCACCGCGCAGTGTCAGCAGGCCGTTGAGCATGCCGCCCCACGACGGCGCCCACAGCATGAGGCTGAACAGCATCCCGAGCGTCTGCGCCCAGTCCGGCAACGCGGTGTACAGCAGGTGGTGCGGACCGGCCCAGATGTAG
>JAGQQZ010000003.1 GCA_020425915.1 Planctomycetota bacterium
ACTTCGCACAGCGACACCACGAAGTTGCCGTGGTTCTTCATCGTCGGCGGCGTCGGGATCCGCATCGACGAGTTCGGCTTCATGACGTAGACCGACTCCTTGTCGACGCGGGTGCGGAACGGGAAGTCCGAGTCCGACATCTCGGGGAACAGCTCGCGGATCGCCCGCGGGTTCATGACCGCTCCCGAAAGCGAGTGGTGTCCGAGTTCCTCGCCCTTCTCGAGCACCGCGATCTCGACCTCGCCGATGCCGCCGCCGGCTTCGTTGTCCTGCTTGACGAGGCGGGCGAGTTCGATCGCTCCGGCCAGGCCCGCGGGACCGCCTCCGACGAATACGACGTCCATCGGGACGCACTCGTCGTCCGGCTTGTCCTTGCAGATGAACTCACCGACCGACAACCGCGGCTGGTGGGACAGCGGGACGAATTCCGTGCTCATAGGGCCGACTATCAAAGCCTCGGGTCGGCCCGAGTTCCAGCCGCGATCAGAAGCGATCGCGGGCGCCGAACTGGCCTAGAAGCGCTGCTGGACGCAACCGCTGACGTGCAGCGAATCCGGGGTCAGCAGGAACGCCTGGTAGACGAACGCGACGCCGGTCAGCGTGCCGTGCGCCGGCCCGGGGATCGTGAGGTTGAACACCGCACGTCCGGTGGCGTCGGTCGTCGCCGCGCCGAAGTTGAGCAGCGGCCCGGTCAGCCCGAGGCAGAGTGCGCCGGTGCCGGGAACGATGTTCTCGATCGGGATCGGCGCGCCGAATCCGATCGGTGCGAACTTCGCGATCACCGATTCGCCACCCGTGTAGCGCCCGTCGTTGAAGATCCAACCGATGTTGTCCTGACGGAACGCACCGTTCCGGTCGAGGCCGTCGACCGGGTACAGGCCCGAGAACCAGGACGCGGTCAGGTTCGGCGCGTTGCTACCCGGCAACGAGGTCTGGTTGGTCTGCGTGCCCGGCGCGAGACCGGCGACGTCCGCGCACAGCGGCGTGATCAGACCCTGCGACTCCTGGAAGAAGCCCTGCTGGGTCGCGAAGTTGTAGATCAGCGTATAGCCGCCGACTCCGAGCCCGTGTCCGGTGCCGAGACCGCGACCGTTCGAGATGTCGAAGTTGTTGCCCGTGCGGGTGTCGCCGAACAGCACGCCGACCATCGCGCTCGGCGCGGCGGTGCCGGCGAGGTAGATCTCGAGGAACACGTCGCCGGTGTCGACGACGTTCAGCGGTGCCGGGAACGTCAGGTCGAACACCGCCGCCGCACCCTGACCCGGGGCTCCGCCGCCGAACAACGGGAACGCATAGCCACCGGCCGGCGACGTGAAGTCGGGGCGACCGGGGTTGGCGGCGTCTTCCGGGTAGGCCCAGATCTCGACCATCTCGGCGGTCGACGAATCCGCGTCACCCAGCACGACGCGCACACCGTCGATCCGGTGGAACCCGGGGCTCAACGGATCGAAGCCCCAGCTCCGGAAGTTCTCCGAGGGAATCAGGATGTCGTAGGCGACCGACGTGTTGAATCCGCCCTCGCGCGAGAAACCGGACACGTCCGTGTCCGCGATCGATCCGCAGTGCTCGTTGAGGGTCTGAGCACCGAGGCTGGGGACGAGGAGCAGCCCGAGGGCCAAACGTGCGAATGTCATGGTTGCCAGGGAATGATGCGGGTCTGGGGTTCGCTGGATCCGTCGTGCGAGGGGCTTGATATCGTAACCGGTCGACCGGACGAACGGGACGCCCTCTCGAAGCCACGACGGCATCGGGGATACGGTGCGCCGTCGGACCCGGGACGGACCTCAGTCCAGTAGTTCGTCCAGGTACTTGGGCAACATGTCGCGCCAAGTCACCCAGTCGTGGTGCCATTCGTCGCCCCAGACGTCGACGCGGTTCGGGATCCCGCGGGCACCGAGACAGTTGGCGACGCGCCACGACTCCTCGGGGCTCTCGTAGCGTCCCTCGCCGTGCGCCAGCAGGATGAAGCGCTCGCGCAGCTTCGCGAGCTGCTCGCTGTCCTCGGCCAGTTCGGGGACGAAGTGCAGCGGCGACGCGCGGAAGTAGTCCTCGTTCATCGGGCCGTCGAGGAACTTCCGCAGGTCGTAGGTCCCGCTCATGCAGATCGCCTTCGAGAAGATGTCCGGATGCCGCCAGATCGCCGCCAGCGCGTTGAACGCGCCGATCGACGCACCGGCCACGACGATGTCGAGGTCCTCGTCGCCGCCGCAGTCCTTGCGGATCGCCGGCACGACCTCCTCGACGATGAACTCGTCGAACCGATTCTGCATTCGCGACGCCGTCTGCATCGTCGCGCCGCGCTTGGTCCAAGCCTGCCCGGCGACGCTGTCGACCGAGTAGGCCTTCGCGCGGCAGTCGGAGAGCGAGCCCGAGATCGCGTTGATCAGAT